>JAPHTO010000039.1 GCA_026196955.1 Colwellia sp.
AATTTGAATGATAAAAAGAAACAGTATAAAAAAACGTAGCTATACCATAAAAAAATCAAATATGATGATCAGAAATAAAATAGCAAATAAAATCATAAAAATCATTAGCACATCGCAGGTTTGCAGAGTAAAATGATCATACTTGAGTAAATCACTCAAGTATATTATGTCCAATTCCAGTGCAAAGCGTTAACCAAGTAAGAGAGTTTCAGTATTATGATCACTATTTCATCAAGCGCCCAAGAGCATTTTGTTAAGCTACTATCACAACAAGCCGAAGGTACTCATATCCGTGTATTTGTAGTTAATCCCGGCACGGCTAAAGCTGAATGTGGTGTGTCATATTGCCCTGCAGATGCAGTAGAGCCCGATGATATTGAGCTACCTTTTGAAGGTTTTTCTGCCATGGTTGATGCTGATAGCAAAAACTTTTTGGAAGAAGCTGAGATCGATTTTGTTACCGATCAAATGGGCTCACAACTCACACTAAAAGCGCCCAATGCTAAATTACGCAAAGTCGCTGATGATGCGCCTTTGTTTGATCGTGTACATTACTTCTTACAAGCCGAGGTCAATCCACAATTGGCAGGTCACGGTGGTGAATGTACGCTGATAGAAATCACCGATGATGGTTATGTTGTTCTTCAATTTGGTGGTGGTTGTAATGGTTGTAGCCAGATTGATGTCACCGTAAAAGATGGTATTGAAAAGCAGCTTACTGAAATCATGGGCGACGAAATAAAAGGCGTTAAAGATGTTACTGAGCATCAACGTGGTGAACATTCTTATTATTAGCCCCGTCACCTTTCGAGTAAACGAGTATAAATGAATAATTTACTCGCGAAATTAGGTCAAGATCCTCAACGTAGCTTAACAATTTTTTTACGTGGACTTGGCCTTTTTGCATTAGGATTAGTATTTATTGGTCTAGGTTATTTTTACCACCATATTTGGCAGCTTATTGGCATACCGCTACTTGCTTTGGCCTGTGCTATCTCCGCATGGGGATATATCGGCATTTTTGCCAATCGTTGGTTTAATATCCTTAACCGCCATAAGCCAGACAACAAGAAATAATTACCATGATAGCGCTAATTGAAAAGCATTGGCTTCATATTACCTTGATGCTACTTGTGAGCATTGCTACTTTATCCCTCTGGCCAGCAGCTTATTTGCCCGAAGCTCCCGGAACGGATAAAAGCCATCATTTTATTGCCTATGCTGCATTAATGCTTCCTACTGCCTTAAAACAGCCAAAGTATTACTTCGCCATTACTATCAGTTTTTTAGCTTTTAGTGGTGCTATAGAGCTGATTCAGCCTTATGTTAATCGATATGGCGAATGGTTAGATATGGCTGCCAATACCTTAGGGCTTCTTTGTGGTTGGATATTAGCAAAAGCAACGATGTACTTTTCTCAACAAAAAGCCTAATACTCAGCATAAGTTTGACGCTTATCAAGGCAGATTTTTATAAATAGACTAAACTAACCACTACTTTAATGACATTGGCAACACTTATGGAAGCACCAAAACACCACCCCAAGCACCTTTGGCAAAAAATCACCGCTGTTATTGCTAAGTTAAGCTTCGTCTGCGCTGCTATCGGTGTAGTTATAACGCTTATTTATAGTGGTGATGTTAGCGAAGAGTACAAGGCGGCCATGGGTGCCATCACCTTTATCTGCTTTGCGATTGGTATTGTATTAAGCACTTTAGGTAATGCTAGCATTCCTAACTTGAAGCCAGATCAAGATTAAATTTACTCGTAATATAGTATTTATAATGCCAAGCGAGAGTAACTCCCCTTAGCAGCATGAAAAATAATAATGCTGCCCACAAACCATGGTTGCCATAATCTTGCAATAAAATCCACATTGGGAAAAAGCCCGCAAAGGTGGCAACAATCATACTATTTCTCATGGCTTTGGCTTTCATCAAACCTATATAAACACCGTCAAATAGAAAGCACCAACACGCCACTATTGGTAAGAGTATCATCCAAACCATATAGTCTTTTGCAAAGTTAATAACGGACTCAATGTTAGAAATTAATGCCAGTAAATACTCCCCCGCCACCATAAATAACAATGAATAACATAGTGCAAACATAACTGTCCAAAAAAGCGCTACTTTAACAGCGGTTTGAAGTTTAGAATTATTTTTCTCACCGTAAGCTTTACCCACCATAGCTTCTGTGGCATTGGCAACGCCATCTAAGCCAAATGAGATCAGCAACAAAAAGTTCATTAAAATAGCATTGGCAGCGACCACTTCATCACCTAATTTTGCCCCTTGAAAAGTAATAAAGATAAAGCAAAGCTCTAAGCATAAGGTACGAATTAATATATCACGGTTAAGTTTAAAGTAGCTTAACAGGCTAACGCGCTCAAATAGTGACGTAAACAATAGTTGGCTTTGATTAAACAACTGCCTGACAGCAGTTTTATAATGTGAAAGCACCACAAGCAGACCTAAAATCATGCCCGAATATTCGGCGATTATCGTTGCACTTGCCACCCCTTGCACCTGCCAATGAAAGCCAAACACAAACAGTAGATCTAAACAAACATTGACTAGATTGGTGATGATGAGTAACCACATAACGGCTTTCGTTTTATGGTTACCCAACAACCATCCCAAAATAACCAAGTTTGCCAATGCCGCAGGTAGCCCCCAGATACGTATTTCACTGTATTGTCGGGCATAAAACTGCACTTGCTCAGAGCCACCTGCTAAATCAAGCGCCAGGTTAATAAAAGGACTCTGCACTATGACAAAACTAAACCCAATAGCAAAAGCGACTATAATACCACGTAATAAAACCAACAAATTTTGATGAATATTATTTATACCATAGGCTTGGGCGCTTAATCCCGTGGTAGACATGCGTAAAAAACCACACAACCAAGTAATGGACGTAACTATCATAGCGCCTATAGTGCTGCCACCTAGAAAATAAGCATAAGGTAAATGACCAATAACAGCGGTATCAACTAAACCAAGTAAAGGCACAGTGATATTTGATAAGATCATCGGAAAAGCAAGTAACAATAACTGCTTATGTTGATCTAGATCGGCAATTTTTAGCAAGAAATGATTCCTTATTACTAGGCATTTTATCGAAAAGGCGCTATTTTAAGCTATTCCCTATCAAACAGGCAACGATGATGAAAAAAGGCTTCTTGGCATTATTTTTATGCTGCTTTCATTTTACCAGCTTCGCAGCAGTAATTTTACAATATCACCACGTCAGTGATAGTACTCCCAAAAGCACCAGCATCACGCCAAAGCAATTTGAAGTACATCTACAATATTTAAAAGACAACCACTTTACTGTTGTGCCTTTATCTCAAGTCATTGAAGATATTAAGGGTCAAAAACCACTCAAAGATAAGACTATTGCCATCACTTTTGATGATGCTTATAGTGATGTATTAACGCAAGCTAAACCCATTCTTGATAAATTCAATTATCCATACACCATCTTTGTAAACCCTGGCATTATTAATCAACATGACAAGCGAAAAAATTCTCACTACCTTTCCTGGCAACAATTAAAGTCCTTAGCGGATGAAGGCGTTATTATTGCCAATCATGGCTTTGAGCATGATTCTATGACACGAATCACCGAAGGCGTTACGCAAGAGCAATGGCTTACCAAGCAAACAGAATTACTCTTAAGTGCTGAAAGTATTATCAAAGAAAAAACAGGCCAAAGCTGGCGTTATTATGCTTACCCTTATGGCGAGTATGATCCTGCTGTACAGCGCTGGGCAAAAGCCAATAATTTTGTTGCTTTCTCTCAACAATCTGGCGCTGTTGGCCCTTATACAGATCTAACCAGTGTACCGCGTTTTCCTGCCTCTATGCCCTATGACAAAATTTCAGGCTTACGGGATAAACTCAATTCACTCCCCTTTCATATTCAGTTACAAGATGAACATGCTGAAACCATTTTTGAACATAAGCAAGCCAAAAGTATCACTTTCACTATTGAAACTGACGATTTTTATAAATCGCAACTCAACTGTTATATATCGGGTTTAGGCAAACAAAAAATACAATGGCAGGGAGAGCGTAGTTTCACCATTAACTTTAGTAGCGACTTACCTATAGGGCGTGTGCGTTGTAACTGCACTGCCGCAAGTATTAGCCAGCCAGGCCATTATTACTGGTATTCAAAACCTTGGTTTGTATTAAAACCAGGCGGTGAGTGGTATCACTTATAGTCGTCAGGCTATTTAATACAAGGCGACTATTTTTTGATAGTCGCTTATTAATTTATCGCTATCAATACTGGGAACTTTCCCCACCGCTTGCTCAGGTTTAAAGATAGCGGCTATATTTCCATCTGGATTAATCAACACCAAAGATGCGCTATGATCAACTAAATAATCACTCCCTTCACCATTGATGGCATACATTAAACCTAAATTGCGCGTGAAAGGAAATAGCACATCATGCTCGCCTCTAAGGGCAATAAATTCAGCATTAAAATAGGCAATATATTGGCTTAATTTATTGAGATCATCTCGTTTAGGATCTGCTGTTACTAATAAGACTTGGCTGTTGTCTGCAATGGCTTTGAGATCATCAAAAATAAAGCCCAAATTTTGTAAGGTCGTAGGGCAAACATCAGGGCAAGAGGTATAACCCAAAAAGACTAATGACCATTTTCCTTGCAACTGCTCCTTGTTAAAACGCTTAGCATGATGATCTGTGAGTTCAAATGCTTTAATTTTTCTAGGCTGTTGATAATAAAGTGCATGCTCAGGTTGTGGTAATTGGCTCACTTGTTGAAACGCAATAGCGCCAACAAAAGCAGCAACAATACCACCAATATAAATAAAATATTTGTTCATTGAAGAAATTCTAACCTACCGGTAATAAGTAATGATCGACCAATAAAATGACGAATAACAACATTAAATGCACGATAGAAAACTTAAAAGTCTCCATCGCCGTATTTTCATCTGCTTTAAATTTTAACTTCCAAGCATAGGCAAAAAACATCAGATTGAGCGTTACTGCGCCAATCAAATACAGCCAATTACTCATCCCAACCAAATAAGGCAGTAAACCAACGATAAACAGCAATACTGTATAGAGTAAAATTTGCGTTTTAGTAAAATTAACACCATGAGTAACAGGTAACATAGGAATATTCACTTTCGCATAATCATTCTTACGATGGATAGCTAACGCCCAAAAGTGTGGTGGCGTCCAAGTGAAAATGAGCAAAACTAGCAGCAATGCATGGGGATGAATTTCATTAGTCATGGCTGTCCAGCCAAGCAGAGGAGGAATAGCTCCCGCTAAGCCACCAATAGTAATATTTTGCGGCGTAGCACGCTTTAAATATAAAGTATAAACAAAGCTATAACCAACTAAACCCGCTAAGGTTAAATAGGCCGTCAGAGGGTTAACCAAGGTAAAAAGCAAAACAAAACCGAGTATGGCAATACTGGCAGCGAACACTATGGCATTATTCGCGGTAATTCTGCCTTCGGGTAAAGGCCTATTATGGGTACGCCCCATAATAGCATCAATTTTTTCATCAACGATATGGTTAATCGCCGCTGCCGCTGACGATAATAGCGCAATACCCAGCATAGCGGGAATAAATACCTGCCAAGGCAAGCCTCCAGGTACGGATAAACTCATCCCTACCACCGCAGTAAGTACTAACAATGCAACAACTCTAGGCTTAGTTATATCGTAATAGGCACGCCATTTAGGCAGGCTAACAGGCGTTTTTTTTACCGCTGGTATTCTCTCAGCAATGGCTTTACTCATAATGATTACTCCTGTTAAATTTTTCGGCGCAAACGGTAGGTCAGTGCAATTAGCGTTAACATGAGACACGCAGCAACGATATTGTGTCCCACTGCAACGGACAGTGGCAATGAGAACCAAATATTACTTATTCCCAAAATAACTTGGCTGGTTAAGGCAAAGCCTACCAACAACGCTGAGGTTCGGAACGTGCTGGTCTGTGCTTTTAAATAAATCATTATCATCAACCAAGCTAAATAAACTGTGGTAACAATTGCACCAAATCTATGCATCACATGAATGGTTACCCGCTCATCATGATTTAAATGACCATATTCATAGGTTTCTCTCTCAGGCGGTACTAAATCAAAAGAGCGTTCGAAATTCATTTGCTCTTGCCAGCCCGTTTGACAAATGGGTAATTCAACACAACTTAGCGCTGCATAGTTCGATGATGTCCAGCCGCCTAATGCTATTTGCCCTGCTAAAATAACTATCCCTAATAAAGCATAGCGGCCATATTTTTTCACGGAAAAATCACTGCGATTAATCCGATTTGAACGCAGCCGTAAATACAGTAAAAACAACAAGCACAAGGTAGTAAAACCGCCAAGCAAATGTGCCATCACCACTATCGGCATCAGTTTCATTGTCACCGTCCACATACCTAGTGCCGCTTGAAAAATTACAATGGCCAAAATAAGCATAGGCAAACGCAAAGGCGTACCTTGGGCGCGATTTTTAAAAGATAAAATGGCAATAGCTAAAATTAATAACCCTAAGGCACCGGCAAAGTAGCGATGGATCATCTCATTCCACGCCTTAGCTGGCTCAACTTTTCGCTCAGGATAAGCGAGTTCTGCTTTAGCTATTTGCTCTTTGGTTTCAGGTACATCAATTAAACCATAGCAGGTTGGCCAATCTGGGCAGCCTAGCCCTGCATGTGTTAAACGAGTATAAGCACCTAAAGCAACCACTACTAATGCTAATAGAATGCTGATAAAAACTAATTTTTTAACAACATGATTATGTTGGGCATATAAAGTTTGATCATCCATATTAGCCAACCTTCGAATATTTAAGCAGTTTCTTCATATCAGCTAAAATTTGCTTACCGAATTGAGGGAGCTTATCAACAGCATCAGGGACTTGATGACTTAAAAAGACATTCCCTAACGGGTCAACAATTAATACTTGAGAGCTTACTATCAACTCTTTTGCTTGCGATGGCATTGATAATAATTGCCACTGACTTTTTGATATCTGCTTAAGTTGCTCCATTGAAAGTTCGCTCTGATACAAAGCAACAGGTGTCACTCTTGGCATTTCTTTGCCTAAGGCTACATAGGTATTATGAACAGCTTCTAATGCCTTTTGACAGTCCCCATTACAATTTTTCGGCAAGCTATAAAGAATAAGCCATTGTTGTTCAAATGCCTCATGCTCTACCCCTAGCTTTTCTAGCGTTAAACCATCCGTTAATAGGGTGCCTTTGTTGGTTACTCCTGTCTCTAACCATTCGCCATCTAAAGCAAATTTAGCCAAGATGATAGGTAGAGCAAAGACAGCAAGCATTAATAATAAACTTCGACGATTTTTTTGCTGGTTGATGTCTGCACAGACGCTATCTTTATCAACTGGAGGAGTATCATTGGAAACTGAATTCATACTAAACTGCCTTTTTATTCTTATTATTGTTCTTTACACCAAACTTGGCCCATAACATTAGCAATAACCAAGCTAAAGCTAGGCTGAACCATTGAAATGCATAACCACGATGTTTCTCAGGCGGCATAACAATTGGTTGCCAATTTTTATCAAAACCTAATGATTCATTTTTATCTAAATAGATGACAAAGGGCAATAGCTGACGACCAATTAGTGCTGAAAATTTATCCAATTCAATTTGCTGAACTCGCAACGGCCAATGATCTTGGTCAAACGATTGCTCTTGCAATAATATCCCCTGCTCAATGAATCGAATATGCCCTTTAAATTGCTGTTGGCCATCTAACGCTGTCACTGCGGGCAACTCTTGTCGATTAACAGAGCCTTGCAGCCAACCAAGGTTGACTAGCACTGCGTATTTATTGGTTACTGCCACCTGATATGCTCGATAACCCAGACGTCCCTTATTCACTTGATTATCTAATAAAAACACTTGGGCTTTATCAAATTCACCGTCGACAAACACGGGATAGTCATTAACCTCTGTAAAAGCATGACTGTCATTGGCAAGAGTTACAACTTGCTCAAGCGATAGTGGCCGTTGAGCACTTAACTTTTCAATCTGTGCCAAGCGCTGCTCTTTCTCTAATGCCCGCGCACTTTGCCAAAAACCAAGCTTTACTAATGCTGAAAAAACGAGCACAGTAACCACTAGCCAAAGCAAGTTAAGCTTGTTGAAATAGCTTGTTCGCTTTTCTTCGTTATTAGAAGAGATAGTGCTTGGCATTAATAAAGAGAATCCTTACAACAAGTTATTACTTAGGATATTGAATGTATGTTATTTAAAGTGGTTATAATCGCACTGTTATTATTTATGGTTTACAACCTGTTTCGCGCCTTACTGTTAATGAATAAAAAGCCCGATCCTGATCAACCTTCAATGACAAAATACATCGGCCGCAGATTAATGATTTCTGTCGCCATCGTCATATTACTACTCCTTGGCTTATTAACCGGATTAATAACTCCTAATCCACGCCCTTATTAATTATGACTTCAAAACTTCTACCTAAAGCCCTTTTACTTATCCCCTCTGTGGTAGCTCAATGTTAAGATAAATTCGTTAGAACAATGCGAAGGCACGGAGTTGACGTTAGTCAATACTCCGTACATCCTGTACTTCGCCTTTCAGGCCATCCTTCGGATGTTCAAATTATTTCCCGAAGAATTTGTGAGTACCTTCGATGCAGTTATCACGGATTTAGCAACACATTAAACATCACAGAATGTAGACGAATACAAATAACAGTACCCAAACAACATCGACAAAGTGCCAGTACCAACTTGCCGCTTGAAATGCAAAGTGGTTTTCTGGCGTAAAGTGCCCTTTTAATATCCTAAAGAACATGACAATTAACATGATACAACCCAGCGTGACATGCATACCATGAAAGCCCGTCAACATATAAAAAGTATTACCGTATATACCGCTTGTTAAGTAGAGCTGCATTTCTTCCGAGTAACCATGAGCGTATTCTTGCACTTGGAAGAACATGAAAGTTAGACCCAATATAATGGTTAGCCCAAGCCATACTTTTAATTGCGAACGTTTATTTTTCTCTAATGCAATATGTGCAAAATGGGCAGTAATAGAGGAAGTTAATAATAAAATGGTATTTAATAAGGGGAGGCCATACCAACCCATACCTGTGGTTTCAGTGCCATCTGGTGTTTTCAATAATGGCCAACTCGCGGTAAACTCTGGCCATAACACGGCAGCTGTTTCTGCGTTATTACCAGCCCCCCCTAACCAAGGAACCGAAAAAGTACGCGCGTAAAATAATGCGCCAAAAAAAGCCGCAAAAAACATCACCTCTGAAAAGATAAACCAACTCATGCCTTGTCGAAATGAGTTATCCATTTGATGACTATATTTCCCCGTCATTGACTCATTGATAACATTACTAAACCAGCCAACCACCATGTAAATAACTAGCGCAATACCTGCAAGTAATAAATAACCGCCATAACCACTTACCTCATTTTTAATGTCGGTAACATAACTGGCAGCGCCAAAGGCAATCATAAATAGTGCCACTGCGCCAACAATTGGCCAATGACTTTGCGCCGGCACATAATAACTTTCATATTCTTTTGTTGTCATTTCTGTTCCCTCTTATCTTATAAAGAGTCTTATAAAGAGTTTATTTCTACGCTACGAATCTGCTTTATCGCTAATATCATACAAAGTATAAGAAAGCGTTAGTGTGGTGATCTCTTCAGGTAACTCAAGATCAACATAAAACTGCAAGCCCATTTCAACTTCTTCACCTGCTTGTAAAGGTTGTTGAGTAAAACAAAAACATTCAATTTTTTGAAAATATCCTGCTGCAATTCCGGGCGATACTGACGGTACTGCTTGACCGACGATAGCGCGCTGAGACTCATTTTTTGCGTAAAAATTAACAAATTTCATTTCACCTGGGTGAACTTTTATTTCATTAATGACTGGCTCAAACTGCCAAGGAATGGCTTTTGCTGATCGGGTAATAAATTGCACTGTCACTGTCCGTGAAGTATCTATACCATCATCAGCATAAACAACGCCAACACCGTTAGTTTTACCGTTTAATCCAGTAATATCACAAAACACATCGTATAAAGGCACAAGCGCAAAACCAAAACCAAACATGGCAAAGACAATAAGAACAAGTTTTTTGGTCACCTTGCCATTGTCAGATCTTTTATCTTGGTTATTAGCTTTTTGCTCTGTGCCTGTGTGCATTGTTACGCCTTATCTTCTTCAAGTGCTGGTGGCGTGCTAAAGGTATGATAGGGTGCTGGGCTTGCTACAGTCCACTCTAAGCCTTCTGCGCCGTCCCACGGTTTAGCTGGTGCTTTTTCGCCACCTTTAATACATTTAATCACCACAGCTAAGAAAATTAACTGTGATAAACCAAAGGCAAAACCACCAATACTGACCCACTTATTAAAATCAGCGAACTGCAAGGCATAATCAGGAATACGACGAGGCATACCTGCAAGCCCTAAGAAGTGCATAGGGAAGAACAACAAGTTAACTGAAATTAATGAGCACCAAAAGTGCCAATTGGCTAACCTTTCGCTATACATATGCCCTGTCCATTTAGGCAACCAATAATAAGCCCCTGCATAGATAGAAAATAGCGAGCCTGTCACTAACACATAGTGAAAATGTGCGACCACAAAGTAGGTATCATGATATTGAAAATCTACCGGCGTTAATGCCAGCATTAACCCAGAGAAGCCACCAATAGTAAATAAAATAACAAAGGCGATAGAGAACATCATTGGCATTTCAAAGGTCATTGAGCCACGCCACATAGTTGCTACCCAGTTAAATACTTTAACCCCTGTTGGTACGGCGATTAACATGGTGCAATACATAAAGAACAATTCACCAAATAACGGCATACCTGTAGTAAACATGTGATGCGCCCACACAATAAATGACAACAAGGCAATAGACGCTGTTGCATAAACCATTGAGCTGTAGCCAAATAACTTTTTACGCGCAAAAGCAGGAATGATAGTTGAGACAATACCAAAAGCAGGCAAAATCATGATGTACACTTCAGGATGACCAAAGAACCAGAAAATGTGTTGGAACATTACCGGATCACCACCACCTGCGGCATCAAAAAAGCTGGTACCAAAGTAAGTGTCGGTTAATAGCATGGTCACCACACCAGCCAGAACTGGCATTACCGCAATCAACAAGTAAGCCGTGATAAAAAATGTCCAAACAAACAGTGGCATTTTCATATACGTCATACCTGGCGCACGTAAATTCATAATAGTAACAACTATGTTAATTGCGCCCATTATTGAAGAAATACCCATTATATGAACAGCAAAAACAAAAAATGCCGTACTACCGTTTGAATATGTTGTCGACAGTGGCGCATAGAAAGTCCAACCAAAATTTGGTGCACCACTTTCCATAAAGAATGAGCCAATTAAAATAGCAAAAGCGAAAGGAAGAATCCAAAAGCTCCAGTTATTCATGCGAGGTAAAGCCATATCTGGCGCCCCAATCATCATGGGTAACATCCAGTTGGCAAAACCAGTAAAGGCGGGCATTATCGCGCCAAATACCATGATCAAGCCATGAGTGGTGGTTAATTGGTTGAAAAAGTCAGGTTCAACAATTTGTAAGCCCGGCTGAAATAACTCTGCACGGATCACCATGGCTAAAGCGCCACCGGTGAGCAGCATGATAAAAGAGAACCATAAATACAAGGTGCCAATGTCTTTATGATTTGTCGTATATAACCAGCGTTTTATACCTGTCATTTTATGGTCATGATGATCATCATTATGCGCGTCATCAAGCGATTCATTTACTGTATCTGTTGTCATGTTTTACTCCCCGCTTGCCGCTTTAACATCTGAACTTTGCACTAGATCACCAGTATCGTTACCCCAAGCGTTACGCTCATAGGTCACAACCGCAGCAATTTCTTTCAAGCTTAACTGCTTACCAAATGGAGGCATCATTCCTTTACCGTTTTCTATGAGGGAAATATGTTCCGCAATTGAGCCTTGAGTCGCTACAATACTGTCTTTTAAAGCTGGGAATGTTGGCGGTAAACCTAAGCCTGTAGGCTGATGACATGCTGCGCAGTGAGCCATATAGGTTGCTTCACCTAATTGCATTAATTCATCTTTTGACATAGTCGCATCAAGTGAAGCTTTTTCAGCGTCTGCAGCTTGTGCTATTAACGCATGTTGTTCATTTAACCAGGCGTCATAATCTTGCTCTGACTTCACTTCAACAACAACAGGCATAAAACCATGGTCTTTACCACAAAGCTCTGCACATTGCCCTCGGTAAACACCCGGCACATCAACTTTGGTCCATGCTTCATTGATAAAGCCTGGGTTAGCATCTTGTTTAACCGCAAATGCTGGCACCCACCAAGAGTGGATGACATCATCAGAAGTGATTAAAAAGCGTACTTTTTTATTGGCTGGAATAACCAAAGGCTTATCTACTTCGAGTAAATAATTTTCACCCTTAGCATTACCATTCCCCTCAAAAGTACCATTTTGGTTCTCATACTCTTCTCGAGGTGTCGACAGCACTGAGTAATATTCAATACCTTGATCAAAATACTTATAATGCCATTTCCACTGAGAGCCAGTGATTTGAATAGTGACTTCAGAGTTATTATTATTTTCCATATCAATGAGTGTGCTGGTTGCCGGAACGGCCATTGAAATGAGAATGACGATAGGAATTGCTGTCCAAAGTATTTCTACTTTAGTGCTTTCATGAAAGTCCGCTGCTTTTGCGCCTTTGGATTTTCGATGAAAAGCCATCGACCAAAACATTGCCCCAAAAACGATGACACCAATAGCAGTACAAATGTAGAGCACTAGCATATGCAAGTCATATACTTCTCTACTAACCGCTGTTACCCCTTTGGTCAGATTTAACTGTGAATCTGCCCAAGCTGTACTGGAAAGCAGGCCACCAAAACACAGCCAAGCCCCCAACAACCAACGTTGGTTACTTCTACTCACTCAACCTCTCCTCTATCAATACCCATTTAGAGAAGGTAAAGCTTCAGCGCTTCTTCTTTTAAACAGGATATAAAAAATAGAAAACAGAAATGCAGTTATGTACATCACAACTCATTAAACTGATTATCTGTTAATTTTATTATTATATTTTTATTAAATTAACTGACGTTGAATGGCATCCTGCCGCTAGATTCAAGTTAGGTATGAAACTAAGGTATCGAATGGCACATTAACGTCTTATTATTTTTTGTTTTACAGTTATTTTTTGTTCGATTACTGCTCTAGAATCACTCAAAACTTGATCTAGGTCAAACAATTTTTTGAGGGGAAATATAGAAAAACCAACAATTTCAATAGAGTAACAACTCTAAGTTCAAATGAAGGCCTTACTAGCATAGGCTGCATGAATATTGACCAGTAAAATAATAAATATTTATGACTGTACAAATAAGCAGCGCATTGTGCTTATTTTATGAACTTACATAGAAAATTTAAGGAGAGGGTTATACTTAAAAATAACAGTTGGCCATATCTTTACCATGCCCAACTAATACTCATATACTGTTTTATAGGATTATTTAAAAACGTTTACTTGCTCACTAAAGACTACATCCAATTACCATTGCGAATAACACCAACCGCAAGCCCTTCAATATTAAACTCTTGGCAAGTCAGATCAACTTTGATGGGAGAAAAATCTTCATTTTCAGGATGTAAATAAACAATATTTCCGTCACGCTTGAAACGTTTCACCGTAACATCATTTTCAACACGAGCAACAATCACTTGACCATTTTGTACGTCCGTTGTTTGATGAACCGCCAACAAGTCGCCATCTAAAATACCAATATCTTTCATGCTTTCACCATTAACACGTAATAGGTAATCTGCAACTGGATGAAATAAATTACCATCCATTTGATAATGATCTTCAACATGCTCTTGTGCCAAAATCGGCTCACCCGCAGCGACACGGCCAATAAGGGGTAACCCTTCTTCATGCATGAATTGCTCAGCTAAACGAATACCTCTCGATGTACCCGGCAACATTTCAATATAACCTTTTTTAGCCAGCGCTTTTAAATGCTCTTCTGCGGCATTAGCTGATTTAAAACCAAAAAACTCAGCAATTTCTGCACGCGTTGGTGGCATACCAGTATCACTAATTGCCTCTTTAATGAGATCAAAAATTTGCTGCTGACGATTTGTTAAAGGCTTTAATTCATTTATTGCAGACATAAGCTTTCCTTTTAAGACAAAGAGCTGTATTTATTTACAACTGTTAGTATATACAGGACTTAAAGAAACGCAAGCTTAGTTTTTTAATAGCACTAGCACTTGATTTATAAAAGGGCTTATAATCGTTTTGTAATTTAACAATGTTTTAACAAGCAAGGATTCTCATGAAAAAAATATTATTTGTTCTACTGTCTGTTTTCGCTTTAGCAGCCTGTAAATCAACGCCAGTTTATAATGTTGGAAACTCACAGGTACCCGCTGGCCTTTCTAGTAAGCAAGTTGAAAAAAATATAGTGAAGGCTTTGATTCAAAAAGGCTGGCAAGTAAAAAATAAAACTGATGGAAAAATTTTGGCTGAAATTATGGTGAGATCTCATACTGCTAAAATAGAAATATCCTATGATGCTAGCCAATATTCTATTAATTATGTTGATAGCACCAACTTAAAATACGATGCACAAAAAAATACCATTCATAAAAACTATAATAATTGGATTATTTATATAGACAGGTTAATTCAAACAGGATTAGTCGAGGAAAGTTATAAAAATTAGCCTTGCTTATGTGCAGCAATTGAAACAATAAAACCACCTTGAATAATGCTCTCTAGGTGATAATTGTGATGCAACTCTGCAGATGAGCACGTTAACAGCGAAAATATTGAGGTATTTACAAGTTTAGTAACTGCCTCTTTTTCGGTCCAAAATTGATAGAAGCACTCATTAGCATTAGCGGCTGAATTAATTCGTTGTTTATCATCTTGGCAAAAAAACTCATCCGTAAGTGCTTTGGTAGCTCTTTTTGCAATAACTTCTATGTCAACACCAATATCTTCTTCTAAAGAACAAAAACTAAAAGCAATAAATTTTCCACTATGACTTAATGATAATTTTTGTATTAGGCCTTGCTGATTAAAAATGCCTGCTGCGTTGATGTTTTTACAGTATTTTATTGTTGTTAATGGCGCTTTTTCTTTATTAATTTGCGCTACTTTTTTAATAACATATCGACTAAATATAAATTCTTTCTGTTTTGCCTTATGCTTACGCTTCGATAATATACTTAACTCTTCATGGCTTAGAAAATCGCTAAGCTCAACTTCACCTTCAGTAAACTTAATGATCTCTGCTACATAAAGTTGTTTATTGAATACTGTAAATGTATGTAGATTATATTTCATAGCGGCAATACTGCATTTGTAGAACAAATAGCACTTTGTTAAAATATGCATTAAGAAAATGGAAAGATAAATAATAGCTTAAAAGCTATAAATAATAACAATGAAAGTTTATATAAATAGTATCAATGTCTGGTTACAAGGGTTAAACGATGAAGCCACGCTAATCTCATGGGCGAATAATCATCTCCCCCTACCCGAAGTATTTGCCCTACCTAAACCTCAGTATTACCCTAAAGGTCAGCTAAGACGTTTGAGCCCCTTTAGTAAGGTGGCATTGCATTGTTTAGATATGCCTCAAGCGCTAACAAAAAATTTGCCATTGGTTTTTGCATCTCAACATGGTGACTTAGCCAAAACGGTAAAACTCATCAAAGATGCAGCCTTAGGAGAAGATTTATCACCAACCCAGTTTGCCCTGTCTGTGCATAACGCCACAACAGGCTTATTCAGCATTGCCACAGATAACACAGCCCCTACTACCACAATTAGTGCTGGAAAAAACACCTTCATTGAAGGCCTAGTAGAAGCGGCAATGCAATGTCAGCACAACGATTCTTCCATTCTTTATGCTTACTGTGATTTTGATGTTCCTGAAGAATATCATCAATTTGAAGCACGCAAACCTGCTCGCTGTATCGCCATGGTTCTTTCTTTTAAAAAAGAGAGTGAGAGTCTAGCCAGCATTAATCTAGCGCTGAACAATCATGACTCTACCAATAAAACGTTCTCATTACCCGATTTAACATTTATTCGTAACTTTTATCTGCAAGACAAGAAATTAATCCAGAATCAAAACTACGCTGTTTCTTTGGATTTTAGTTAATGCCTCAGGTTAATTATTATTGGCGATTACTTGCCACTGGACTATGCTTTTTTAGTTTTGGCATTGGTGCGTTATTTATTTCATCGATAATTTTTCCATTACAGACCCTACTAATTAAAGATAAAGCAAAGCGTAAAGAAATAGCGCGTTACACCATTCATAAAGCCTTTGCATTATTTGTGAATATGATGAAGTTTTCAGGCGTGCTGGCTGTAAAATTAGAAAACTTTGAACAGTTAAATAATATGCGTGAAAAAATCGTCATTGCCAACCACCCTTCTCTTATTGATGTGATTGTTATCATTGCTTATTTACCTAATGCTGATTGTGTTGTTAAATCAGATTTATTCAAAAACCCTTTTTTACGTGGTGTAGTAAGGCGAGTTGGTTATATCGATAATAACAATTCAGAGCAGCTTTTTAATGACTGTAAGCAAAGCTTAGCCGCAGGGTGTAATATTGTGGTTTTCCCTGAGGGTACTCGCAGTGAAAGTGGCCGACCACTTACCTTTAAAAGAGGTGCTGCAAACATCGCTGTACGCTGTAGAGCTAATTATCAACCAATCGTTATTTCTATGCATCCAAGTACACTAACTAAAAAAGAATCGTGGTATGATGTGCCAAATAAAAAGGTAGTAATGACTTTGGCGGCACAAACGCCCATAGATAACAGTAAGTATTTTAACGATACTAACACTTCACTAGCAGTGCGGGCACTGACTCGTGAAACACAGCAGTATTTTTGTAAGGAATTAGAATTAAATGGCTGATACTCGAACAACTTTAAAATCTTTAATTATTGAAACACTCGATTTAGAAGATATATCACCTAACGACATTATTGATGATGAGCCATTGTTTGGCGAAGGGTTAGGCTTAGACTCTATTGATGCTTTAGAGCTAGGCTTAGCAATTAAGAAAGCTTTCGATGTAAAAATTGAAGCTAACTCAGAAAAAACTAAAGAGCACTTTTATTCTATTAATAACCTAGTGCAATTTATCGAACAAAATTAGTATTGAGAACACCATGCAAAGTAAAGAAGAAATATTATCAATGTTAACTGAATTGTTGGTTGATGAATTTGAAATACCTACCGAAGACATTAGTCTAGATGCTGACTTATATGGCGAATTGGATTTAGACAGCATTGATGCTGTAGATTTAGTGGTACGATTACGTGAAATCACGGGCAAAAAAATTGCACCTGAATCTTTTAAGCAAGTACGCACCATTGCAGATATTGTTGAAGCATTAGCTGAGCTAGCGACACCTGCCTAGCATTGAAGTAAAACACCAACTCTGCCGGAAAGCCTGCGATGAAAATAATTCTTACTATATTAACGCTACTATATCCGCTAGTGGTGTTTTATGGTTTAGCTGAATTTTCGGTGCGATGGGTAAGTTTGGTTTTATTACTAGTGTTTCTAGTGCGTTTTTTTGCATTGAAAAAAAATAATAACAATGTAAATAAGAATATATTAAGTCCCTTAGCAAATAAGAGCATTTCGTTACTCGTATTAGCTTTTTTACTGTATAGCTTTATTTTCAATGCCGATATAGGGTTATTATTTTACCCTGTCATTGTGAACTGTGCTTTAGCGTTAGTTTTCTTCTATTCATTAATCAATCCTCCGCCAATAATAGAACGCCTTGCTCGATTAACCCAAGAAAATTTACCACCCCATGCAGTACTCTATACACGCACGGTCACTAAAGTTTGGTTAGGCTTTTTTATATTTAATGGACTAGTAGCCAGTTACACAGCGTTGTTTTCTGATATAGAAGTATGGACTCTTTATAATGGCTTCATTGCTTATATTTTGATGGCATTATTATTTTCAGGAGAGTATTTGGTCAGACTGAGAGTGAAAGAGCGTAATGACAATTAATCTATTTACTTTCCCTTTAAATAATCAAAGTGTTTTTATTTATGAAGAGCAGAAAGTCTCAGGGCAAGATTGGGCAAAAGAATGCCTAGCGCTTGCGCATAAAATCAATAACTATGATGAGCGTAATTGGCTGTTATATGAGGATGATTTTTATCAATATTCTCAATATTTTTTTGCTTTATTATTAGCCAATAAAAATATCGTATTAGCACAGAGTGATCAGCTTGAACGATTAAGACAAGCAGCGAAATTCGCTGAAATTAGTATTGGTGGCGTTGATCCTGATAATAATAAGCAAACTCAGTTTTTACCGCACTTTCTGCCACATAAAAACTGTCGCCAATCTTCAGAAAAACTAGCTTTACCCCAAGACTCAATAGCCATTAATGCCAATACTTGCATCACTTTATTTACTTCAGGCTCAACCGGCGAAGCGAAAGCGATTAAAAAATATTGGTATCAACTAGCCAATGAAGTTGAAGCGTTACAGTCTTTATTTCCTTATGAACACATGTGCGTTTTATCAACGGTTACTCATCAACACATTTATGGCTTATTGTTTAAATTAATTTGGCCAGTATTTACCGATAAAGAAATTCTTTGTGAAACGATTGAATATCCTGAGCAGGTTGAACACTACTGCCGAAACTTCAATAATACTATTTTGATTTCCAGCCCAAGTTATTTATCTCGTGCTGATAAGCAGCTTTCTTCCCATGCGATAGCAAGTATTAAAAAGGTATTTTGCTCAGGCGGTGCGCTAAGCGCTAATGTAGCAAATGATTTTTTACAATCGAATCAAAAAACTATTACTGAAATTTATGGCAGCACTGAGACAGGCGGTATTGCTTGGCGACAACAAGTTAATAATCCCTTATGGCAGCTATTTCCAGAGCATCAAGCAACAGTAGCTGAAGATAATACCTTAGTGTTAGCATCAAACTTTTTACCTAAAAATGAAAAATTTAAAACCGATGACAGAGTTGAGCTTAAGGGGCGCTTTTTTAGCTTACTAGGACGAGTAGATCGCATCATTAAATTACATGAAAAAAGGCTATCTCTTGATGAGATGGAAAAAGAGCTATCTCACTTGCACAAGGTATCTGCTTGTCATTGTTTTGTCTTAGATAATGCCAAGAGTAAAGCTGCGCTAGTTACTGTGATAGAATTAGAAAAACATTGCCAACTGCCCGATAATACAGAACAAAAGAAACAACTCGTCAATGAGTGTAAAAAAGCCCTTTTGTCCGTGTTTGAACCTTCTCTGCTACCGAGAAAGTGGCGTTTTGTTCAGCAACTTCCCTTTAATAGCCAAGGGAAATTAGTAAAAGCAGAGTTAGTAAACCTTTTTAATAAGAGCAATACATTGAATGAATAACCATGCAGAAGCCTTTCTTCCTGCGATTAATGCTATAGAGCAGCAAAATGATAAGGCGCTAATAAATCTAACTATCAATGCTGACTTAAGATGCTTTAAAGGACACTTTGATGACGCTGCCGTTGTGCCCGGCGTAGTGCAACTAGATTGGGCCATTGCTTTTGCGCGAAAATACTTATCCCTACAAGGTGATGTGCTCGATGTGAGCGTGTTAAAGTTTCAAAAATTGCTTTTACCTAACATGACTGTACAGCTCGAAATTGTTAAAAAGTCAGCCAATAAATTTACCTTCAGCTATTTTTGCGCTGAAGATAAGTTTTCCTCAGCGCGCGTGGAATTGATTTAATGAATGCGGGTAAGCATTATTGTGCCGTGATACCAAGCTTTAATCATAGTGCTAAATTAGCACAGATTAGCAGTGCTTTATTAGCACAGCGTTTAGCGGTAATTATTGTTGACGATGCCAGCAGTGAAACACATAACAAAATATTACAAACACTAAGTAATGAAAGTGATGATATTCACTTAGTCACTCACCATGAAAATCAAGGCAAAGGCGGTGCTGTGGTCACTGGCTTATTAACGGCTCAAAAACTAGGTTATAGTCACGCATTACAACTCGATGCCGATGGCCAGCATGATCTCAATGATATTAATTCCTTACTTATTTTATCCGCTAAATACCCAAGAGCCTTGATCAGCGGGCAGCCTGTTTATGATAGCAGTATTCCCAAAGGACGTTTGTGGGGTCGCTCAATTACTCATTTTTGGGTGCATGTTGAAACATTATCGCTGCAAGTAAAAGATACCATGTGTGGCTTTCGTGTTTATCCTTTAGAAACAAGCTGTCAGTTGATACAGCAAGTCAATTTAGGTAAACGCATGGACTTTGATATTGAGATCATGGTGCGACTTTTTTGGCGTAACGTCGATATTAAATTTGTCCCCACTAAAGTGGACTACCCCGAAGATGGCCAATCTCACTTCAGAGCCATACATGATAATGTACTTATTAGCTGGCTTCATACCCGCTTAGTCATTGGCATGCTTTTGCGTTTACCTTACTTGTTGTCACACCGCTTATTTAAGAGAAATGCTGAATCGAAAAATCATGGTGTAGTAAATGATGACAGTTAATCATTGGTCATCAATGCGTGAACGAGGCTCATTATTCGGCTTAAAAACATTATTTATGTTTTATAAATATGGAGGACGGTATTTAGCTATTGCTATTTTATACCCAGTCATTTTTTATTTTTTTATTAGTGGTAAAGCAAGCCGGCATGCCTCACAAAAATACCTTAATAAATTGCATCAATCAGGATATTTACTAAAAAAGCCAACCTTATGGATGAGTTTTAAACACTTTTTAACCATGGGTTTTGCCGCATTAGACAAAGTAGATGTTTGGTTAGGTAACATTACCATGAGCTCCATTCAGCATGTTAATTATTCCGTTTTCGAACCTTTACTTAAGGCTAGCCAAGGTGCATTAATTATTGGCTCACACTTAGGTAATTTAGAAATATGTCGAGCACTTTCCAAAGACAACTCAAGTGCTTGTTTTAATGTTTTAGTTTTTACCGAGCATGCACAAAAATTTAATGATTTTATCAATAGCTTAAATGGCGACGTAAAAGTTAATTTAATTGAAGTCACAGAAATGGGGCCTGATCTTGCTATTATGTTGCAGGATAAAATCGATCAAGGTGAGTATGTGGTCATTGCTGGTGATAGAACCTCTACCACAGTTGCAGGCCGGGTAATTTACAGTGATTTTTTAGGTGAGCAAGCCCCTTTTTCTCAAGGTCCTTTTATCCTAGCAGGTCTGTTACAATGTCCCGTTTTAATGATGTTTTGCTTAAAAACTCATTCACCCAAGACACAAACATATAATATTATTTTTGAAGAGTTATCACCTGCTATTCTTTGGACGAGAAAAACGCGTCAAATAGAGCTAACCAAATTAGTCAAAGCATACGCTAAAACTTTAGAAAAATATTGCGCGCAATATCCGCTGCAATGGTTTAACTTTTTTGATTTTTGGCAACGTGATGATATTAATAGAAATACCATTAGCCGAGATAGCTAATAGCAGTAACAAGTAGGACGAAATATGTTAGAAAATAAAGCCACCACTACCTTTGGGGCTACAGCATTAACCATTGAGGATATAGTCGCCATTGCCAAAAATGAGCAACAAGTGGCACTATCCAATGACAGTGAATTTATTCAAAAAATAGATGCTGGCGTTGCCTTTTTAGATACCTTATTAAAAGAAGATGGCGTAATTTATGGTGTCACTACAGGCTATGGTGAATCATGCACGGTAGAAATTCCAACTGATTTGGCTAATGAATTACCCCTGCATTTAACACGCTTTCATGGCTGTGGTTTGGGTGATTATTTTACACCTGAGCAAGGGCGCGCAATTTTAGCCACCCGTTTAGCCTCGTTAAGTCGAGGATACTCGGGGGTTAGCTGGCCATTGCTCAAGCAAATAACAGCTTTTTTAAATAACAATATTATTCCTGTTATCCCACAAGAAGGCTCTGTAGGTGCCAGTGGTGATTTAACGCCCCTATCCTATGTTGGTGCAACGCTGTGTGGAGAGCGTGATGTTTATTATCAAGGTAAAAAGGTGGCTGCAAAAGTCGCCTTGGCAAATGAAAAGCTAAATCCTATTACCCTACGCCCTAAAGAGGGTTTAGCAATAATGAATGGTACTGCGGTCATGACCGCATTAGCATGTCAGGCCTATGATAGAGCTGCTTACTTAACTAAGCTAAGTGCACGCATTACCGCACTAAGCAGTTTGGCTTTAAAAGGTAATAGTAATCACTTTGATGATATTTTATTTTCTGTGAAACCTCATCAAGGCCAGGCTGATGTCGCATCGTGGATCCAGCATGATTTACACCATCATCACCACCCAAGAAATTCCCATCGTTTGCAAGACAGATATTCAATACGTTGTGCGCCTCATGTTATCGGTGTACTTGCTGATTCATTGCCTTGGCTTAGACAATTTATTGAAAATGAACTCAACAGTGCAAATGACAACCCAATCATTGACGGTATTGGTGAACATGTACTCCACGGTGGTCATTTTTACGGTGGTCATATTGCTATGGCAATGGATAGCATGAAAGCGGCTGTCGCCAATATTTCTGATTTGTTGGATCGCCAAATGGCGAGTTTAGTTGACGTTAAATACAATAATGGCTTACCGGCAAACCTGTCCGCTGCGACCCCAGATCGTATTGCTATTAATCATGGTTTTAAGGCTGTACAAATTGGTGCCTCGGCATGGACTGCTGAAGCATTGAAGCTCACTATGCCTGCCAGTGTTTTTTCACGCTCAACCGAATGCCATAATCAAGATAAAGTAAGCATGGGAACTATTGCTGCCCGAGATTGCTTACGGGTTTTACAGCTAACTGAACAAGTTGTAGCCGCGACACTTTTAGCAAGTTATCAAGCCGTTACTTTACGTATTCAACAAAATGAATTAAAGCGTGATACGCTATCTGAACCGGTATCAGCAATGCTGACAGATATTGGTGAATTTTTTGAGCTAGTCACAGAAGACAGGCCTCTTGAAGGTATATTAAGAGAAACTGTGACCCATATACAAGCGCAAAGATGGTCATTGTATGAGTAATAAGCCGCACTTAACGACTTCAGTTGATATTGAAATACCCTTCCATGATTGCGATCCGATGAACGTCGTTTGGCACGGTAACTACCCGAGATATTTTGAAGTGGCGCGTTGTCAATTACTGCGTTTATTTAATTACGACTACACTGATATGGTCGCTTCAGGTTATATGTGGCCTATTGTTGATATGCGTTTGAAATACGTGGGCTCAGCAAAGTTTACTCAATTGATAACGGTGTCGGCTTCTTTGGTTGAGTATGAACACAGAATTAAAATTAATTATGTTATTACCGACAAAAAATCAGGCGCTAAATTAACCAAGGGTTATACGGTGCAAGCGGCTGTTGCCATTGAAACAAACGAGTTGCAATTAGAATCGCCAGCAGTTTTAATCGAAAAATTACAACCTTGTTTTGCGGCTTTACGGGAATAAATAATATGGCTCTCATCAACATAAAACCTTTGGGTATTAAGCAAATACTGTTATTTATTTTTATTAGCTTTCCCTCATATTCATCCTTGGCATCAAGTGCCATTGAGGGGGTTACTGATGCCCAACCCGTGGTTAAGTTAGAGCCTTTGAAAGGTACTTTTTCACAAATAAAAAACATTAAGCCGTTAAAGCGGCCGTTTAAATCGGCAGGACGCTTTGTTTATTTGCCAAATAAAGGCTTACTTTGGCATACCCAAAAGCCCGTTGATTCAGTAAAGTTATTTGCAAATAACGGTGTTTATCAACTCAATAAACAAGGTCTGATGCAAAAAGAGGCGCAACTCGATAATGATTTTTTCCTAGCGCTATTTGCTGCTGATGAGCAAAAGTTGTCGGCGTTTTTTAACACCGAAGTACTAGACGATAAAACAAGTGTACAAACATCATGCTTAGCCTTAACGCCGATAACTAATACCATGCAAAGTTTGTTTGAAAAAATAATTTTATGCGTTAACGAAATAAATTCAGGGACAAAAATTCCAACTAAAATAGAATTAATTGAAGCCAAAGGTAACAACACTGAAATCCTATTGCAGTTATCATCAGACAAAGTAAGTCCAGAGGAGTTCGCTTATTTTGAGTAACCCTTTGACTCAGTTTTTGAATGGTTTAAGTCAAAAATCAGCCTTTGCTTTATGGCTGATAATGATCGTGGCTTGCTGTGTGACGTTATTTATAAAAATCAGTAGTAGCGAGCAGCAATACAACGCGGGCTTACTGGCAGCACTTGAAATCAACTCACCCAAGCACCAAGCTGCTATTGCGCTTGGGGAAAATTATCAGAACAAATTATTATTACTTGTCGGGCACAAAGAGCTTAAGCAAGCTGTGTCTATCGCGAGTGAAATAACAGCTCGTCTAAAAACTGAGCCTTGGTTAGCCAATATTTACAGTAACCCGCTCAATTCAAAACAATTACAACAACTAGTCTCCTACTATGGCGCATCCCCATTTAGTTATTTAGCAAGTAGCCACAAAGAAACTTTAAACAGCGCATTAAAAAATAATCAAACAAAATCACTTAGCGATGAATATTTTTCTTTATTAAGCCAATGGGCAGACCCTATTGTTAGTCACTCTTTAGACAAAGATACAACCTTAACCTTGGCAACCTTCTTAAAAGAGCGTTTATTTTCTACTGCTCAAAGTGGGGCTAACTGGCAATTTAGCCAACAAGAATTCATGTTAAAGGGCGATGACTTTAATTACATCCCTATTTTTGTCAATATTAAACCTGAGCACACTAACATTCGAGACTCAGTCGCTATTTATCAAGCACTACAAGGTATTAAAGCTAATTACAGCCAAATATCGACAGTAGGTAATGACAGTGAAGTGCTAATGACAGGCATGGTTTTGCACTCCGCAGCTGCAAGTTTGCAGGCACAATCAGAGATTAGTAGTTTTGGACTGTTTTCATTAGTGGGTGTGATCATCATTATTTTGTTGGCATTTAGAGCCATCACACCATTAATTGCCTGTTTAGCCGTCATCAGTAGTGCACTTTTAGTGGGCATCGTCGCCTTAACGTTATGGTTTGATGCCATCCATTTACTCGCATTTGTCTTTGCCGTCAGTATTTTAGGTATTGCCGTAGATTACGGCTTTCACGTCTTAGTTTTACGCCAACACACGCAAGAATCAGCACAAACTATTCGCAGTAAAGTGTTCTTGCCTTTAACCATTGCTTTAGTTTCAACGATTGCCGGTTATAGCTTGTTTTTTACCACGCCCATTAATTTATTGCACCAAGTAGTTGTTTTTGTGGGCTTTGGTTTAGTTGGCGCCTATTTAAGTGCTTTATTACTATTACCAAATATCCAGTTTTCAAGTACCGGAACCTCGTTTGCTATAGTAATGAAGCAGCGCTTCACTTATCTTGTTATTGCTCTAGCTATATTATTTGTCAGCATCAAAGGGCTAAATTTTGATGATAGCATCGGTAATTTAAATACTAAATCAAGCTCGTTAGTGCAAGAAGAACAAAAAGTCGCGAAATTAACTGGCGAGAATGTTTACCCATACATGGTGCTGATCTCTGGGGACAATCAAGATAGCCTGCTTCAAGATACACAATTACTTTCTAAGACATTACGCTCGCAAGGTGCGGTACTGAAAAGCATATCCGATTGGCAACTTCCTCAAACCGAGCAGCAAAAAAATATTGATCTCATTAAAGCGAATTGGCAATCAGATCATTATAGTGCCATTAAGCCCTACTTAGATGATAAAGCAGTAGAGTCCGCATTACTCAAAGCAAAACCGATTGCATTACAGCCAAACTTTATCGCCCAAAACATGGGTGTAGATATTAAACAAGTTGCTGAACAATATTGGACGGCTTTGTTACTCAATGCACCTTTAACAAAAGAACAAAAACAATCTCTGACACAGGTTAAAGATGCTAGTTATGTTAATTTGCCGCTTGCACTGTCAGAGCAATTAGGTGAAGTAAGAACGAATATTTTACAAGTTGCCATACCCGCAGTTTTAGTAATATTAACTATTTTGAGCTTCTACTTTGGTTTTGCTAGTGCTTTTATTATGTTGCTAGTGCCTATTGTATCAGCAGGTCTCGCGCTAGTTATTAGCCAGCTATTTCAAGCGAGTTTAAATATTTTCAACATACTTGCCTGCTTACTAATAATTACTTTGGCAATTGATTATGTGGTATTTTTCCGTGCTCATGGTGTAACCAAGTTGATTAGCCATACGATTAGTTTATCAGCAATATCCTCTGCTTTGACCTTTGGGGTGATGACATTTAGTACCACACCAGCAGTTAGCAGCTTTGGCTTAACATTATTATTAGGTATCTCTTTAGCATGGCTACTCAGTCATCTAACACCACTAAACTATATAAAAAAATAAATTCAAACGGCCACTTATATTAAGGCGACATAAAAATGGAAGTAAATAAATGATTCAATTACCTGAACAAGGTGAACTCTCGGCTGTAGCAGCTAAATCAATGGCACAGCATATCGCCTTTTCACCGTATATTTTCCAAGCTACGGTAGCCTTAAAAGAACTAGGAATTTTACAGTTTATTGATAAAAACAGACGTAAAGGCGTACTACTGAGTGAAATAGTTGATGCGGTAAACGTGAGTGAATATGGTGTCAGTGTATTATTAGACTTTGCTTTAACTTGTGGCCTAGTAACCTTAACACCTGATGAAAGTGAGCAAGATAGCTTACCTCGTTACGGTATAACTAAAGTTGCCTTCTTTCTTTTACATGACGAAATGTCGATTGTTAATTTTGATTTTACTCAACATTTTGGTTATCAAGGTTTAGCAAATCTTACTGAGTCAATCAAAACAGGTAAGCCTGAAGGCTTAAAAGTGTTTGGCGATTGGCCAACTTTATACCCTCACCTACCTGAATTACCTGATAAAACAAGAGAAAGTTGGTTTGCTTTTGATCACTTTTATTCAGACCATGCTTTTGATGAAATTTTACCCTTAGTTTTTGCTAGTCAGCCAAAGCATATTGTTGATATTGGTGGCAATACTGGTCGCTTTACCACTAAGTGTTTACAGTATGATAGTGAAGTACAAATGACAATTATGGACTTGCCGCCACAGCTTGCCAAAGCGCAAAAAAACATTGCCGCTGCAGGTTTCAGTGAGCGTTTTCATCCATTTCCTTGTGATATGTTAGATCCTAAACAAGCATTGGCAAAAAATGCTGATGTATACTGGATGAGTCAATTTTTAGATTGCTTTTCAGAGCCCCAAATTAAAACCATATTATCGAATATTGCCAATGGAATTTCGGGCCAGCAACGAGTATTAATCCTAGAAACTTTTTGGGATGCGCAAAAATTTGATGCTGCTGCATTTAGTTTAAACGCAACATCCCTTTATTTTACTTGCTTTGCTAATGGTAATAGCCGCATGTATGCCGCCGATAAATTTACGGCTTTGGTTGAAAAAAGTGGTTTAAAAATAGAGCAGCAAATTGATGATATTGGTCTAGGCCATAGCTTGCTTGTGTGTAGCAAAGCGACTAATTGATAATATAGGTACGCAATACTGTGTTAACTCGAATCAAACAAGGTGTTTTACTCATAATTACTGTGCTCATTGTCAGTGCCTGTGCTACGCGCACCACTGATATTCACCGTGTTGTGCTTGATGAAAACATGAGTTATGTATTGCAACCTATACCCAACCACTTAATGAATACTGGTATACAGGCCTTGTTTACGGTCAAGCAGCAAGGTAAAGAAAAGCAGTTTTTAATCCAGGTAGAAATGACAAAATCACATTTACTTGTTTCTGGTATGACAATCGAAGGGTTATCTCTTTTTAATCTTGATTGGCATACGGCTAAAGGCAAGGTAAATTATGATCAAAAAATTGCCATTGAGCCACTAAGGGTATTGGCCGAGTTGCAATTAGTGCTGTGGCCTGTAGACGCTATATCCCAAGGTCTAAAACAAGGAAGCCAAGAAATAATATCTCAAACCCATCGAGAAATTTCTTCGGCTAATGCCGTCATATATCAAATTGAACAGCAAGCTAAAATAAGTCACCTAATTAACCTTAAGCACAATTACTCAATAGTGATAGAGGAATTAGAGCGCTGGCAACTAGCCGAAGACAAAAGCGTGGAAAACGGGCAGGAACAACGCCTAGAACAAGAGAAAGTGGAAACTCAGCTATGACTATTTATTTAAATGAACTGGGGTTGGCATGTGCACTAGGTTCAAACAAAGAAACCGTGTTAGCTAACTTTCTTGCTGGTGAACAAAGTTTTATGCAAGCAGATAACAGCTTTGGTATTGAAACTGTTATTGGTAAAGTACATGAACAACTCCCTGATTTAACAAAATACGGTGCTTATCAACAAAGCCGTAATAATCAATTAGCCTTTTTGGCATTTGAGCAAATTGCTGAAAAATTCACACAAGTAAAGTCTAAGTTGCGCAAAGAAAAAGCACGTGAAATAAATGTTGCTGTTGTTATTGGCACCAGCACTTCAGGTATCGCCAGCGGTGAAGAGTCCATGCAGCAATATTTATCGTCAGGTGCCCATAATCAAGATTACCACTACGCTATACAAGAAATGGGAGCCACGGTAGAATTTATTGCTACATTGGCAGGTGCAAACGCCAGTGTCTATAGTATATCTACTGCTTGTACTTCCAGCTCAAAAGCACTCATTAGTGGTCAACGATTATTAGAAAATGGATTAGCGGATATAGTTATAGCCGGCGGTGTTGATAGCCTATGCAAAATGACTATCAACGGTTTTAATGCCTTAGAATCTATCTCAGCAACACATACCCAACCCTTTCAAACTCAACGTTGCGGTATTAATATTGGCGAAGGTGCCGCACTCTTTGTAATGAGTAAGTTAGCTGAC
Source organism: Colwellia sp. (assembly GCA_026196955.1). Lineage (GTDB taxonomy): Bacteria > Pseudomonadota > Gammaproteobacteria > Enterobacterales > Alteromonadaceae > Colwellia. Next base: position 29,053 of record JAPHTO010000039.1, read on the forward strand.
AATATCGCACTTACTGGCTTTGGCGAAAGTAGTGATGCTCATCATATCTCTGCTCCACACCCCGAAGGCAAAGGCGCAAAGCAAGCTATGTTAGCGGCTCTTGAAAGTGCAAATTTATCAGCACAAGATATTAGCTATATTAATTTACACGGCACTGGCACAATGCAAAACGATGCTATGGAGGCAAAAGCCGTAGCTCATGTATTTGATAAGGTGACTCCTTGTAGCGCGAGTAAATCCTTACACGGACATTGCTTAGGCGCAGCGGGTGCAATTGAGGCAGGCTTATGCTGGTTATTACTTAGCGATGGCAATAAAGAAAACCAATATCCTAAAATGAACATTGTTGGCGATATTGATGTTAATCTTGATGAAATTAATTTAACACTTGAAAATAATCAACCCAACAAAGAGATTCGCCATTGCATGTCAAATTCCTATGCATTTGGTGGAAACAATGCCAGTTTAATTTTATCTAATGAGCAAGTTGGCTAAGGGCGTTTAGTAATAATATGTACAATATTGAAGCAGTAATTAAACATAGAAAGCCAATGCGATTAGTGGATGAATTAATCTCATTTGATGAAGATAGCGCTAGCGTATTGGTCAATATCAACGAAGCGTGTGAGTTTTATCAAGCTGATCAGCTAGGCGTGCCAAGTTATGTAGGTATTGAATATATGGCACAATGCATCGCGGCTCAAGCAGGCGCCAATGAATTAGCCTCTGGTGGTGATATTAAACTAGGTTTTTTGTTAGGTACTCGAAAATATAAACCTAACGTTACTTTTTTCTCCAATGGCAAAACCTTAAAGGTAAGTGCAACACGGTTGATGGAAGATGCTGCAGGTCTATCGGTTTTTGACTGTCTAATAGTCGCCACAGATCAGGAGGACATTATCTTAGCCCAAGCAAAAATTAACGTCTTTCAACCTGAAAACTCAGCGGCATATCTTCAGGAATAAGCGCAGAAATAATGGTCAGTAAGTGACAGGAACAACTAAATGAATAAAAACAACAATACGGTATTAGTAACAGGCTCAAGCAAAGGTATTGGCAGAGCTATTGCCATTGAGCTAGCAAAAAATGGCTTTGATATTGTCGTACATTACCACAGTGATATAGATGGCGCCCAAGAGACCTTAGCACAAGTACAACAGCACCAACCACTGGGTAACAGTCGCGTTGTTCAGTTTGATATTGCTAATGGCGAACAAAGTAAGCAGGTTTTGACTACCGATATTGAACAGTTTGGTGCTTATTATGGGGTTGTTTGTAACGCTGGTGTCCACAAAGATAACGCATTTCCAGCGATGACAACAGATGAATGGCATAAGGTAATTCACACCAATCTAGACGGTTTCTACCATGTTGTACATCCATTAATTATGCCGATGATTCAATTACGTCAAGGTGGCCGCATTGTCGCTATCTCTTCAGTATCAGGCATTTTAGGCAATCGTGGCCAAGTTAATTATAGTGCTTCAAAAGCTGGCTTAATTGGCGCGGTGAAAGCGTTAGCTTTAGAGCTAGCTAAAAGAAAGATCACTGTGAACTGTGTTGCTCCAGGTATTATTCATACAGAAATGACTGAAGATATGCCTAAAGAGATGATTAAACAAGTTGTGCCTATGCGCAGAGCAGGTACCGATCTGGAAGTAGCAGCAACCGTCAATTTTTTATTTTCTTCTGGCGCAAACTATATAACCAGGCAGGTCATTAGCGTCGATGGAGGGTTAAGTTAATGCATCGTGTCGTCGTTACCGGTATGTCGGCAATCACCGCCTTGGGTGATAACTGGACAGATTTTTCAGCTAAATTGAAACAAGGTGAAAATGCCATACAATATCATGAATTGTGGGATGGCTATGATGAGCTTAATACCCGTTTAGCCGCACCTGTGTTAGACTTCAACAAACCAAAACATTACAGCAGAAAGCAATGTCGCTCGATGGGAAGAGTGTCCTTGATGGCAACAACAGCTACTGAACGAGCATTGCAGCAAGCTAATTTACTCGATAGTGAGCTATTAACGAACGGTGACTTGGGCATAGCGTATGGATCAAGTACTGGCTCAACAGCACCCTTTGTAGATTTTGCCAATTTGCTTAGTGATAAAAGTATGACCGGCATTACTTCCACGAGTTATATAAAAATGATGGCACATACAACAGCCGTCAATGTCGGGGTGTTTTTTGGTGTTAAAGGACGTGTGTATACCACCAGCTCAGCCTGTACCTCAGGCTCGCAAGCTTTAGGTTATGCCTATGAAGCGATTAAATATGGCAAACAAACAGCCATGATTGCGGGTGGCGCCGAAGAATTATGCGTCACTATTGCTGCCGTTTTTGATACCTTGTTTGCAACGAGTACACAAAATGATAACCCTAAAAATAGCCCTAAACCTTATGATACAGAGCGAGATGGGTTAGTGATTGGCGAGGGCGCCTGTAGCTTTATTTTAGAAAGTTACGAATCAGCTAAAGCACGTGGTGCTACTATTCTCGCTGAACTGGTTGGTTATGGTACCAATTCAGACGGTCAGCATGTCACTCAACCTTCTGCAGATACTATGCAAATTGCTATGGAAATGGCCATAAAAGACGCTGGCATTAAACCTAGCGATATTGGCTATGTAAATGGTCATGGAACCGCGACTGAAAAAGGTGATATTGCCGAAACCCAGGCAACAGAAAAAGCATTGGGTAAACATACTCCAATTAGCTCACTTAAAAGTTATCTTGGTCATACCTTAGGAGCCTGTGGCAGTATCGAAGCTTGGGCCAGTATTAACATGATGCAGGATAATTGGTTTGCACCAACCGCTAATTTGAAGAATATTGATCCCCTGTGCGGTGATTTAACTTACATTCAAGAGGAAGGCTTGGCACAAGAAACCAACTTTATTATGACAAATAACTTTGCCTTTGGTGGTATTAATACGTCATTAATATTCAAAAGATATAGATAGCACCAGTAATATCACTAGTGCTATCAGATGAATACTGTAAAGCGACTTTAGTCAGTCAAAGCTTTTTTAACTTCTTCATCATTAAAAATATCTATCAATTGATCTCTATATGCTCGAAGCACATTATTTTGCGGTGACTCGCTCGCTTTTTCTTCAATTACATCACGCTCTTTTATTTCTTTCTCTAGTGTTTTTCCATCAGCAATCTCATAAACATAAATGGTTGTATCTGTATCAAAGTTAAATGCTGTAACCCAATTTAAATTGATGCTGAAATACCATTCTTGTAGATCAAGTACGAGCATCTTTTGTGCATCATGCTCAGTAAGAATGTCTTTAGCATTATTTTCGTTTACCGGAGTATCGAGATTAGCAGAGACAACATTCCAACCACTATTTGATAAGCCCGTGGTCAGCCTATGCTCTAAAAATTGAGATAAATTTTTATCTTTATCACCATCTTCTGTCGCTAATACTTGATTCACATGCCAATCAACAGGTATGCCAAAAGAGGCATGTGCTTTACCTACGTAATTTTTTGGCTTGCCTTCTTTAATTCGTTTTCTATTATCAACGACAGAGATCACGACTTTTTCTTGCGCTTTATAGGCAATTTTTGGCGTTTGTTCTGCAAGAGGAATGGGGGTTACACAGCCAGTTAAAGCGACAGCAAAAATGATGCTAAGTAAAATTTTAATCGATTTCATATTTTCCCTTTTTTTATTGTTGTTTTTAATTACACTAATGATTTCATATCTTTAGCAAAAATCATTATATTCAATAAAAAGGGGTTTACAAGCTATTATTTAGCTTGGCTAATAATCACTTGATTGAAAGATCAAAGTTAAATTTACGGCAGGAGATGTTTTTCATGAATTCCATGCTTATCAATATGCGTATAAGCCTTATATTAATAAACATGGAATGTTCACAGGTGAATGACTAATCCACCAAACTAGCAAACAATTGTTCAAACTTGTCTAAACCTTCATTGGCTATTTCATCAGACATAGTTAATGCGGGTAAGAAACGAATTACATTTCCGTAAAAGCCACATGCTAATAAAATTAAACCGTGTTCAGCCGCTTTAGCGATAATAGCCTGTGTTAATTCAGTGTTGGCATTTTCAACGTCGCCATCGTTCATGAGTTCAAGAGCAATCATCGCCCCTTGGTTCCTAACATCACTGATCAAGCTTGGATATGTCGATTGTAAAGCAGAAAGGCGTTCATTAAACAAGGCACCAATTTGATTCGCACGTTCCACAAGGTTTTCTTCTTCAATAACATCAAGTACCGCAAGTGCTGCTGCACAGGCAACAGGAGAGCCGCCATAAGTACCTCCTAAGCCGCCCGGTAATGGGGCGTCCATAATGGCGCTTTTTCCTACCACAGCAGAAATAGGGAAACCACCCGCAATACCTTTAGCCATGGTCATTAAATCGGCTTCAACACCTGCATGTTCGAAACTGAACATCTTACCTGTACGGCCAAAGCCTGTTTGAATTTCATCGCCAATTAATACAATGCCATGCTCATCACATAAGGTACGAAGTGCCTGTAAAAATTCTGGTGGTGCTTGATAGAAACCACCTTCACCTTGCACTGGCTCGACAATAATAGCGGCTACATCAGTTGGGGCAATATCAACTTTAAATAAGTTATTTAGTGCCGTGAGTGAATCTTTTATTGAGATATCATGCTGCTCAATTGGAAATGGGGCATGAAAAATATCACCAGGAAACGGGCCAAATAAATTTTTATATGGGGTAATTTTACCTGTTAAGGCCATGGTTAAATTTGTACGACCATGAAAACCGCCATTAAACGCAATAACACCACGACGACCTGTATGGGCACGGGCTATTTTCACGCAATTCTCAACGGCTTCTGCGCCTGTTGAAACAAATATTGCTTTTTTCTCGCTATTCCCTGGCGCTATTTGTGTTAGCTTTTCCGCTAGCTCAACAGCAACTTCATACGGGTTTACCATCACACAAGTATGGCTAAATTTATCAACCTGAGCTTTAACAGCTGCAACCACTTTTGGATGACTATGACCAGTATTACAAACGGCAATACCGGTGCCAAAATCTATAAAACGATTACCTTCTACATCCCAAAGCTCAGCATTTTTTGCCTGCTCAGCATAAACGGGATAAACATTACCTTGACCACGAGCGATCACTTTAGCTTTACGTGCTTGTAATTGTGCATTTGTTTGTGTCATTGTCTTTCTCACTTAATTTTTTAACGATAGGTTTTTAAACACTTGGCGTAACGTGATTTTGTTACTTGTCTAACCCACCCATACAAAGGTATTTGATTTCTAAATAATCATCTAAACCATACTTTGAACCTTCTCGGCCATTGCCTGACTGCTTCATGCCACCAAACGGTGCGGCTGCATTAGAGATAATGCCTTCATTAATTCCCACCATGCCAAAATCCACTCCTTCAGCCACACGCCAAATTCGGCCAATATCACGTGAATAAAAGTAAGCGGCTAAACCAAATTCGGTATCATTGGCAATAGCAATGGCTTCTTCTTCATTTTTAAAGCTGATAATCGGTGACACTGGGCCAAATATTTCATTATTAGCAATCGGCATATCATTGGTAACACCGGTGAGTACTGTTGGTGCTAAAAAGCTTTCGCCAAGGTTAGTGTCATAATCACCTAAGGCAAGTTGTGCCCCGGCACTGATAGAGGCATCAATAAGCTTTTTAACATCGTCAACAGCTTGTGCTGTGATCATCGGTCCGATAGTAACGCCTTCCTCTAAGCCATCACCTAGCGATAAACCTTTAACTGCAGCAACAAACTTCTCAGTAAACTCAGCTAACACACCTTCTTGTACTAAAATTCGGTTAGTACAAACACAAGTTTGCCCTGCATTACGGTATTTAGAGACCAAGGCTCCCGCAACGGCGGCATCGATATCGGCATCATCAAAAACAATAAATGGTGCATTGCCGCCCAGCTCCATCGACACCTTTTTAACAGTTGAAGCACATTGACTAATTAATGATTTACCAACACCTGTTGAGCCTGTGAAGGTGAATTTAGCCACATCTTCATGCTCAGTTAACACTTTACCCATACCGCGGGCATCATCACCAACAACAACATTAAAAACACCTGCTGGAATACCAGCGCGCTCAGCAAGCTCAGCCATTGCCAATGCTGACAAGGGTGTTTGTGTCGCCGGACGAACAACAAAAGTACAGCCTGAAGCTAGCGCAGCAGCCGCTTTTCGGGCAATCATGGCATTGGGAAAATTCCACGGCGTTATCGCAGCAACAACACCAATAGGTTGCTTAATAACGACAATGCGCTTGTCACCTGACGGAGCCGGAATAGTATCGCCATAAACACGCTTACCTTCCTCAGCAAACCATTCAATAAACGCTGCACCATAGGCAACTTCACCCTTAGCTTCTGCTAATGGTTTCCCTTGCTCTAAAGTTAAAATTCGCCCTAAATCATCCAGGTTGTCCATCATTAAATTGAACCAATTTCGCAATAAGGCTGCGCGCTCATTGGCTGATTTTGCCGACCATGCTTTAAAAGCGTCCTTAGCGGCTTTAATGGCTAATTCAGTTTCAATAACACCCGCATTGCTGACTTTGGCGACAGTCTTGCCTGTAGCAGGGTTATTAACGGCAATATCACCCGCACTGCTATGCCAACTACCATTGATATAGGAAAAGTTTTTCAACAATTGGGGATCGTTTAAATTATGCATGATTACCTCTAAAGCGATAAATAATAGATAACTACTATTGAATAACAATTTTAACTAGGTTTAAATACTAAACATTAAACCTTTAGTTTTATGGCGGTAAAACTTTGCAATCTCATTCTATAATTCCCAAAAACATCACGGAATATGATTTACGGCTTTTACGCATATTTAAAGTTGTGGTAGAGAATGGCGGTTTTTCAGCGGCAGAGAGTGAGCTTGGCGTCACACGTTCAACCATTAGTGTGCACATGTCTAACCTTGAAGCGCGCATGAAACTTAAATTATGTTTACGTGGCCGTGGCGGATTTTCACTGACCGAAGAAGGGCAAGCCGTTTATCATGCCGTGCTAAATATGTTTGAGTCATTAAATGACTTTTCATTATTTGTCAGCTCATTAGGAAAAGAGTTAAGTGGTGAGCTCGTTATCTTATGCTCGGATCCTCTCGATGAAGCCAAACAAAAAAAAATGGCCAAAGTGATTGAAAAAATCAATGATCGAGCAGCAAATTTACATCTAGTGTTAGATACTGATTCTATAGCCAACATAGAAAAGCAGCTCCTCAAAGACAAGGCTCATATTGGCTTATTTCCTAATTATAAACCTGTTGAAGGCTTGCATTACCAAACCTTACTCAGCGAGCCTATATTTCTTTGTTGTGCGAAAAAACACCCCTTTTTCAATCAAGTCGATCATAAAATTAGCGCCGCAGATTTAGCGACTGCGCCTGCGATTCACCCGGGTATAGATATTGATGCCAAAGGCAGAGAGCAGCTCACTAAGCTCAACCTTGCTGCAAAAGCCTATCAGTTTGATACGCGCAAAGCGATGATCTTATCAGGGCGCTATATTGGCTATTTACCGCAAAGTACTATTCAGCAAGAGTTGAATGTAGGTGAAGTCAGAATTATTCAGCCTAGCTCATTAACCTACCAATTTGATTTATCATTGGTATATAAAAAAGCCGCCAAAGAAAGTGCCAAAGTTGAACTGCTAAGTAAGGCATTTCTAGAGGTATTTTGAGTCTGTTGAACTTTCGCGGTTAAATTTTGTTCGAGATAATCTCTAAAGGTCAACAGACCCTAATATTCGACCGTTTTTTTCAGCTCCTCCATGTAAGCATCTAATATCAGGTGACTGCGTGCTCCTTTACTGGTGATGGCTGAAAAGTTGGTATGAAAAAATCGCCCATAAGCTTCAATAGTGCGCATTTTATCTTGTACATGCCAACGCTTAGCAAAGTGAGTTGGTAAAAAACCAATAAAGCGGCCAGTCAGAATTAAAAAAGCTATGCCTTCCCTATCGGTTGATGTCGCCGTTGCATTGAGCTTTTTCTGTTGCTGCTTTATTTCGCTAGACTGCGGGTAACTTGGCACCACAGCATCATACTTAGATAGTGCTTCATCGCTGATACTATCAAGATCTTGCTTAAATAATGGGTGTTGCTCACTGCAATACAGTAATGATTGCTCTTTATACAGCGGCATATAATTCAAACCGGGTAAGGTTCTCAACTCTGGCACAACACCTATATGTAATTTTCCATTGAGCACAGCCGCTTCAATATCATTAGGTGGGATCATACGAATATTAATAACTACCTCGGGCGCTCGGTGCTTAAGAGCACTAAGCGAACGAGTAATACGCATTTGCTCACTGGTCACCAAATTATCTGTGATGCCAATATTTAATTCCCCAACTAAATCGGTATTAATGGCATTCATTTGAGCACGAAAATTTTCGATGCTGCCCAATAATTGTAACGCTGACTGGTAAACTTCTTCGCCTTGCTCTGTAATAGAAAACCCCGCTCGGCCACGATGGCAAAGTTTCATATTCAGCAAAGATTCTAGCTCAGATATCGCCAAGCTAATTGCCGGACGACTAATGTTGAGATCCACTTCTGCGGCGGCGAAACCACCTGATTCAATCACCACTTTATAAATTCGTAGTAAACGAATATGCGCATCACCTAACTGCCTAGGTAGTAACGTTTTATTTTTTTTCATTCGATCAGTTTTCTCTTTATATTGAGCCAGCCAAACAATAGATAACCATTTACTTACCTTAACTTTAATAAGTAAGAATTTAATAACCCATTAAATCATTGATAATACCTTCAAGCAAATGAAAACCGTAAACAGATAACTTGTTGAGGCAAAAAATATGACTAGTAACACTAATAGCGCTAACAATCATGGCATAAGCCAAGCACAATTAGATGCACATTGGATGCCTTTCACTGGCAACCGTGATTTTAAAAAAGACCCGCGTATCATTATGTCAGCGCAAGGAAATTATTATACTGACGCCGATGGTAGACAAATATTCGATGGCCTTTCAGGACTTTGGACCTGTGGTGCTGGCCATGCTCGCCCCGAGATCACCGAGGCCATTGCCAAGCAAGCAGCCACTTTAGATTACGCGCCAGCCTTTCAGTTCGGTCACCCTAAATCATTCGAATTAGCACACCGTATTACTGAAATAATGCCAGAGGGTTTAAATCGAGTATTTTTTACGGGCTCTGGCTCCGAATCCGTTGAAACCGCGCTTAAAATAGCCCGTGGCTATTGGCGTAAACAAGGGCAAGCCAGTAAAACACGCTTTATTGGCCGCTCAAAAGGTTACCACGGCGTTAACTACGGCGGCATCAGCGTTGGCGGCTTAAGCCCTAACCGCGCTATTTTTGGTCAAGGTATTGAAGCCTGTCACTTGCCACATACTATGATTAATGAAAATAAATTCATTCAAGGTATGCCAACCGAAGGTGCCTACCTCGCTGAAGAGTTAGAGCAGTTGATCGCCCTTCACGATGCCTCAACTATCGCAGCTGTTATTGTTGAGCCTTTAGCTGGCTCTGCAGGGGTAATTCCTCCCCCAGTTGGTTATTTGAAACGTTTGAGAGAAATATGTACCAAGCATAATATTTTACTCATCTTTGATGAGGTTATCACCGCATTTGGACGCATGGGCTCGACTACAGGCGCAGCAGAATTTGGCGTAGTACCTGATTTAATGACAGTCGCTAAACAACTTACCAACGGTGTAATTCCAATGGGTGCCGTTATTGCTCAGCAAGAAATTTACGATACTTATATGGAAACAGGTGGTCCAGAATACATGCTTGAATTACCGCACGGTTATACATATTCAGCCCATCCTATTGCTTGTGCAGCCGCTTTAGCTTCACTAGATATTTTAGCAAAAGAAAGTTTGCCTGAACGAGTGAAAACCATTGCCCCTTACTTTCAAGAAACTTTACACGGTTTAAAGGGGTGCGCTCATATCAGTGACATTCGTAACTATGGTTTAGCCGGTGGCATAACGCTAGACGCTTATGGCGCTGAGCAAGGTAAAGCCGAGCCTGGTAAACGTCCTTATGAAGTTGCGATGAAAATGTGGCAAAAAGGATATTACGTACGTTACGGCGGCGACACTATTCAGCTTGGTTTGCCATTTACCAGCACCCTGCCAGAAATTGATAGCCTGATGAACGCCTTAGGCGAGAGTATTAACGATACAAAATAGCGACGCTCTTGCATAAGTAGCGCCAAGCCAACACATTATTATATTTAAGTAACTATTCAACTTTACAGCAACTAGTTACTCACTAAATTATAGGAACTAAGATGACACAAGTAATAAGCCACCTAATCAATGGTGAAATAGTAAATGATAATAACCGTAGCCAAGAGGTTTTTAACCCCGCCACAGGCGAGGCAACTAAAAAAGTCGCCTTAGCGAGTAAGCAAACGGTTGAGCAAGCTATCAGTGCTGCACAAGCTGCATTTCCTGCGTGGCGTAACACGCCACCTATTAAGCGTGCCCGCGTTATGTTTCGTTTTAAAGAATTATTGGAGCAAAACAGTGATAAAATTTGCCAATTGATTGGTGAAGAACACGGCAAAATATCACACGATGCTGCCGGTGAATTACAACGCGGTATTGAAAATGTTGAATATGCTTGTGGCGCGCCAGAATTATTAAAAGGCGAACACAGCAAAAATGTCGGACCAAATATTGACTCTTGGAGCGAATTTCAACCACTTGGCGTAGTGGCAGGGATCACACCCTTTAACTTCCCTGCGATGGTGCCAATGTGGATGTTCCCACTTGCTATTGTTTGCGGTAATACCTTTATTCTTAAGCCGTCAGAGCGTGATCCAAGCTCAACACTATTTATCGCACAATTATTAAAAGAAGCCGGCTTACCTGATGGCGTAATGAATGTCGTTAATGGTGACAAAGAAGCGGTAGATACACTGCTTAGCGATGAGCGCATTAAAGCTGTTAGCTTTGTTGGCTCAACACCGATTGCTGAATATATTTACGCAACAGCCAATGCCAATGGCAAACGTTGTCAAGCATTAGGCGGCGCAAAAAATCATGCTATTGTGATGCCTGATGCAGATATGGACAATGCCGTAAACCAATTATTAGGTGCTGCTTTTGGCTCATCAGGGGAGCGCTGCATGGCACTCTCAGTAGCCGTTACCGTTGGAGATGAAGCGGGTGATGCCTTAGTGGCTAAAATGACTGAAGGAATGAAGAGTCTTAGTGTCGGTGAGCATAGCAATGCCAATAACGACTTTGGCCCAGTGATCACTAAAGCGCATCAAGAAAAGGTGAATGGCTATATCGCAAGTGCAGCCGAGCAAGGGGCAACACTTGTAGTAGACGGACGTAACCCTACCGTTGAAGGCTTCGAAAATGGTTATTTTGTTGGCGCCACCTTAATTGATAACGTCACTTCAACGATGGACAGCTATCAAGCTGAAATTTTTGGCCCAGTATTACAAGTTATTCGTGTAAAAACTATGCAAGAAGCCATGCAGTTAATTAATGATCATGAATACGGAAATGGCACCTGTATCTTTACTCGCGATGGTGAAGCTGCACGTTATTTTTCTGATAATATTCAAGTCGGTATGGTGGGTATTAATGTACCATTACCTGTGCCTGTTTCTTACCACAGTTTTGGTGGCTGGAAGCGTTCATTATTTGGTGATTTGCATGCCTATGGGCCTGATGGCGTACGTTTTTATACTAAACGTAAAACCATTACCCAGCGTTGGCCGTCAAGTGGAGTACGAGAAGGTGTAAGTTTCGCCTTCCCTAGCTAGTAGAAGTTTATCTTATTGCCATTTTGCCTAATTTCATCGTCAATTGTACTCACTGACTAGCGTCAGCTCCGTGCATTTTCCTTGAACTAAAGCAAAATGGCTGCAAAATAAACACCTACAACATTATTAAACTATTTTATTTAAAAATAAGAAACATAAAACATGTCAGAAATAAAGATCATAAAGTTAAGTCAGAATCCGATAGGCTTTGGAGAGGTGGCTGATGAACTTGAAAAAGAGATGTTTGAGTCAGCATTACCCAAGCAGCATACTCACAGCTATTATGAGGATGAAGCGCTAGGTTTATATATAGGTGTTTGGGATACCACCGACATGGTAGAAACAGCTGCACCCTACAGTTGTGATGAGTTTATGACCATCATAGAAGGTGCGGTAGAGATTAAAAATAATAAAACGGGCCTGATGGAAACCGTCATGGCAGGTGAGAGTTTTGTTATCCCACAAGGTTATGATTGCCAGTGGCACCAAAACGGCTATTTACGTAAATTCTATGTAATATACGAACCAGCAGAAACACCGCATAGCCCTATCACAGAAAATGTTGTTTATATTGATGAGAAAAGCAATGTGCCTTGGCAGCAGACCTCTGATGGTCATAGCAAAAAAGTGCTTTATCAAAATCATAACCAAACATTTACCGCCGGTGTATGGCAAAGCAAAGGCTTTAATACTGGCAAAATCACCTTTCCCTATCATGAATTTATTACCATCAAACAAGGTAGTCTTATTTGTGCCGATGACAAGGGTGTTGAACATAAAATCACGGCAGGTCAAGCATTGTTTGTTCCTCAAGGCACTCAATGTGCTTGGCAAGCGAATGAAAAAATTAGCCTCCACTTCGTGCAAATAAAACAGTAGTAATAGTCAAAAAATACAAGGTATTCACTATGAAAGTACAAGGTTTTTATATCAATGGTCAGTGGCAACAGCCCAATAGCAAAAACACCTTTACCACTATCAACCCTGCAACAGAAGCAATTATTGATGAAATCCCTGCTGGTAATGCCCAAGATATTGACAGTGCAGTAAAGGCTGCACGTGCGGCATTCGATCATGGCCCTTGGCCTAAAATGACTGGCGCTGAGCGTGGTGAATACTTGCAAAAGATGGCTGATATCATTAATGCCCGTCTTGATGAATTGTCAAAATTGGAAGTACTCGATAACGGCAAGCCCTACCCTGAAGCCAAGTGGGATATTGAAGATACTGCAGGCACTTTTGAGTTTTACGCCAATCTAGCCAAAGAGCTTGATGATGGTAACAGCGAAGACGTTATTGCGCTATCAGAGCCAGGTTTTAGCTCAAAAGCAATCAAAGAGCCATTAGGGGTTGCAGGTGCCATTATTCCGTGGAACTTCCCAATGTTAATGGCCGCTTGGAAGGTAGCGCCTGCGCTTGCTGCCGGTTGTACTATGGTATTAAAGCCCTCAGAAATCACCCCGTTAACGGCTATTGCCTTAGGCGAAATTGCTATAGAGGCAGGTTTACCTGCTGGTGTCTTAAATATCGTCACCGGTCTTGGCGTTGATGCCGGCCAAGCGCTAGTCGACCACCCAGATATTGATAAGCTGGCCTTTACAGGCTCTGTGCCAACAGGTGCAAAAATCATGGCGAATGCCGCCAAAGATATTAAAAATATCTCCTTAGAATTAGGCGGTAAGTCGCCGCTGGTTATTTTTGAAGATACGGATATTGAAAAAGCGGTTGAGTGGATCATGTTCGGCATTTTCTGGAATCAAGGACAAGTGTGCTCAGCAACATCGCGTGTGCTAGTAGCAGAAGAACTCTACCCTGCACTTTTAGCACGTTTAAAAACGGAAGCTGAGAAAATCACCCTTGGTAGTGGCAATGAAGAGGGCGTATTACTTGGCCCGTTAGTGAACCAAACACAATATCAAAAAGTACTCGCGGCAATTAATCGCGGTATTGAAGAGGGAGCTAGCTTAGTGTCAGGCGGTAAAAAACCACCAGCACTTGAGCAAGGTTACTACTTAGAGCCCACCATTTTAACGGATATGGAAGAAGACAGTTGGATTTGGCAAGAAGAAATTTTTGGTCCGGTAGTGTGTGTAAAACCGTTTAAAACGGAGCAACAAGCAATTGACATGGCGAATAATTCACGCTTTGGTTTAGCCGCGGCTGTAATGTCTAAAGATAATGAACGTTGTGAACGTGTTGCTAAAGCATTTCGTGCGGGTATCGTATGGATAAACTGCTCACAGCCTACCTTTGTTGAAGCGCCATGGGGCGGTTATAAGCAATCAGGTATTGGTAGAGAGTTAGGAAAATGGGGGTTAAATAATTACCTAGAAACCAAGCAGATCACCCGCTTTGACAGCGACGAGCCTTGGGGTTGGTACATCAAATAACGCCCGTCTTAAACATAACATTATCATTGAGCAGTGAGATACAAAAATGCAGCAACACATTGAAGCAATTAAAGAGTCGAAATTTTGTCCCATTTGGCATGATCAAGAAGATGTTAGGCCTGAAACATTACCCGCGCTATCTAACAATGAAAACTGTGAATTGCTCATTGTGGGTGGTGGCTTTACCGGGCTATGGGCAGCACTGCAAGTAAAAGAACGCTGCCCTGAAACAGATGTTATCTTAATTGAAAAAACCTTTATTGCTGATGGCTCTTCTGGCCGCAATGGTGGCTTCTTAAATTCAAGCTTAGCGCATGGTGAAACAAATACTGATCATCACTTTCCTGGTGAAGCTGATAAGTTGTATGAACTTGGTCAACAGAATATGGCTGAGTTAATAGACACCTTAGAACGATATAACATTGATGCACGCTATGAAAAAGTTGGCGAAACCGAGGTGGCGACAAACCAAGGCGCTGTTGAGGCAATGCGTAAAGACTACGAAGAAGAAAAAGCCGCTGGCGATGACGTGGTATGGTTTGATAAAGCGCAAATGCAAGCACAAGTAAATTCTCCAACCTATTTAGCCGGGCTATGGCGACGAGATGGCCAAGATGGCATTGTCGACCCCGCAAGACTATGCTGGGGTTTAAAGCGTGTGTTACTTGAGCTTGGTGTGCGTATCTTTGAAAATACTCCCTTAGATAAATGTGACCCACTTGGGAATGACCAAATGCAATCTGTTTGCCTTGGTCACACCATCACTAGCAATAAAGTGCTGATGGCAACTAACGGCTACCATAACCCTATTCGTGCCGTGAGTCGCACAACAATTCCAGTATGGGATTATCAAATAGCGACTGAGCCACTTAATCAAAAGCAACTTGATTCAATTGGTTGGCATAAAACTCGTCACGCCATCGGTAATCACGCCAATATGTTCCATTACTATCGTGTCACGCAAGATAATCGCATAACCTGGGGTGGCGGTGGTGCGGTGCGCTATTATTTTAACAAAAACACTGATTTCGCTACGTGTGCCGATATTCCTGAGCGCTTTGAACAATTATCAAAAGAGTTTTTTGAAACCTTTCCGCAATTAGCTGGACTTAAATTTAGTCATAGATGGAGCGGCATCATAGCCACTTCAACGCGTTTTTGTATGGTGCCAGGCGCAACCTATAATAATCGCTTAGCTTGGGCAGTAGGCTACACCGGCTTAGGCGTTGGCGCGACCCGTTTTGGTGCCCGCATTGGTATTGAGTTATTGGGGTATCAACCCAGTGATATTTTACAAATGCAGTTTGTCACTAAAAAACCTATGCCGTGGGCACCAGAGCCATTTCGTTGGTTTGGTGTGCGCTTCACGCAAAATGCTTTAGTCAAAGCTGATAAGAATAACGGCAAACGCGGTTTATGGCTTAAAATGCTTGATGCGATGAACCTAGGATTTACTTGCTGATAAATATAACAGCGTTGAGGCTATTCAATCTCAACGCTGGTTAATAAAAGAGTTTATGGAATAAGATTAAGAAGGATCAAGGATGAGAAACATGACACTTTATATCTTAAAGCTCAGCAATATCCTTTCAGCTTTACCAATCAATTTATTAAGCGCGCTCTTGCTTGATGAACAAGCCATCCACCAATAAGGCGATGAGCTAACCTTCTTCCCTAAATGATTCAGCACTTAAGTGGTGGCGATTTAATAACTTATAAAATTCAGTGCGGTTTCGCTGCGCAATTCTGGCTGCTTGTGAGACGTTGCCTGCCGTCAGTTTTAACAACTTGGCAAGGTAATCTCGTTCAAATTCATCTTTAGCTTGCTGAAATGAAGGCAATGGACTGCTTTCTTCACGCAGAGCATTTTTAACTAAACTTGCCACGATAATATTTTCTGTAGACAAGGCAACACTTTGCTCTACAACATTTTGTAATTGCCTAATATTACCCGGCCAAGGCGCAGCAATAAGCAGCTCCATGGCTTCTTGCGAAAAGCCGTTAATATCAAGATGTGTATGTTGATTACTATGATTAAGAAAGTGCTGAGCAAGTAACGGAATATCTTCGCGGCGTTCGGCAAGGGTTGGTAACTCTAGCTCAACCACATTTAGGCGGTAATAAAGATCTTCTCTAAAGGTTTTTTCTTTGATCGCTTCCTGCAAATTTCTGTGAGTGGCCGATATTATCCTGACATCAACTTTCACGGCTTGCGTACTACCAACGGGGCGCACTTCTTTTTCTTGCAAGGCTCTTAATAGCTTAACCTGAAAGCTCATTGGCATATCGCCAACTTCGTCTAAAAATAATGTGCCACCATCGCTTGCTTGAAATAAGCCCTGATGGTTTTTTTCGGCTCCCGTGAATGCGCCTTTCACATGACCAAATAATTCAGACTCTAGTAATTGCTCTGGAATTGCCGCGCAGTTAATGGCGGTAAATGGCTTATTGGCTCGCTGGCTAGCTTGATGGATTGCTTTTGCCAGTAACTCTTTACCCGTACCACTTTCGCTATGAATTAATAAACTAAACTCACTTTGGGCAACCTGCTTGGTTTGCTGTAAAAGTGATTCCATAATAGTGCTACGACTAATAATTTTTGTCCGCCACAAATCTTGTTGGTCTTTACTTTTTGGACTTGATGGCTGCAACCTAATTGCTTGCTCTACGGTTTCAAGTAACTGCTGGCTTTCAAACGGCTTAGTTAAAAAGCTAAAAACCCCTTGTTTAGTGGCATTGATAGCATCAGGAATCGTACCGTGAGCCGTCATAATGATGACCGGAAGATTCGGCGATTTTTGTCGTATTTGTTCAAATAACGCCATGCCATCCATACCTTCCATACGTAAATCGCTGATCACCAATTGTGGATGAAAACTCTTTAGCATACCTAGGGCAATTTTAGCGTTAGCGGCAGATTCAACGATATAACCCGCAGCCGACAAACGAATGCCTAATAAACGTAATAGACTTGGGTCATCATCAACAATGAGGATTTTTTCTTGCGCCGTATTGCTGCCTATTTGCTCTGATGGTTTCATGGTTTATTGCCCGTGTTCGCTGATAGCTTGTTCAATCTTTTTAAGCTGAGTAATTTTTTTAGTTAATTGCTCAACCATTAACTCAAGCTCGGTAATTTTATCTAGGTGTTTTTTTTCATTAAGTCGATATTTTGCCGTTTGTTTGTCTTGGGCAAGCTCTTGATTGATCATTTTTTGAAATAAATACAACTGCTGATTTAGTTGATCTCTTAGCAAACTAATAAAGGCTTTATCGGCAGGGCTAAAATGATAATTTTTATGTGTTTTCAGTTGCTCGTTCAATTGTGACTTTGCGTTATAAACATTATGCGTAGGTGAGTTAGGTAAACTGTGCAGTAGTATTAAGTTAATTTCTGCTTCAATACTGCCTTGAGACTTTTTTATGCGCTGCTGGGCTATTTCTTTTTGTAACTCACTTTCAGATAAGTTTTTCAGCGCTAAATAGTACTGACCATAATTTATCGTGTTAGCAACGACGCCGTTACTAGCAGGGGTTTCACCCGTTAACTGACATGCAGAAACGCTAAAGCCAATAACTATAGCAAGTATCAAGTGCTGATATTTTGAACGAGTGTATTGATTTAGCTTTGTTAGGATTAAATTCATGAGTTTTCTCCACTAACAACACCATTTATTATCACTTTCATTTCGGTACCGCTAGGCGAATGGGTTTGGCTGTGTAAGCTAATAGTACCATTTAACCTCATCAGTAATTCTTTAACGATAGTTAAGCCCAAGCCACTACTTTTAATGGTAGAGTCTTTGGGCGGCGTACCTTGGTAAAAAGCATCAAAAACCTTGGGCTGTTGCTCTGTTTTTATCCCTTCACCTTGATCAACCACCGAAAATGCTAACTGCTGCTCGTTCAGCACTGCTGAGATTTTAATAACGCCATATTCAGGTGAATACTTAATGGCGTTAGATAATAAATTATCAATAATAACATTAAGTTGCTTAGCATTACTTTCAATGGTGATGCTTGCATAATCTTTTTCAATACTTAGGTGCTTGCGCTTAATATCTAGCGTGCGATCGCTCAGTACCTGCTCAATAAGTGCTGACAAATTAATGGTTTCTTTATCTTGTAAACTGGTTGAGTCTAAAACAATATTAAAATCAAGCAGCTCTTCAATTAAACGCTGTAAACGTGTTGTGCTTTCTCGGATGATTTTCGTGACTTCTAACTGTGAGTTATTAAGCTCGCCAACACTGTTATCATAAAGTAGCTCTGTGCCTTCTCTAATTGCTGCTAGCGGCGTTTTCAATTCATGAGAAATATGGCGAATAAAACTCGACTTTTGTAACTCTAGGGCGTGTAGCCGACTACGCATAGTATTTAGCGCGTCATTGATTTCTTTTATTTCGACAAAACCTGCGACAGGCTTTTCTTGTGCATCAGCTTCATGTTGAAAATTGCCTTGTTGAAGATGCTGAATCTTTATAATGAGTTGCTTAAGCGGTTTAGTGATTAACATGATAAACAACCCTGCAATTAACAGCGATACCGGAATTATCAGCAAACTCTTGAGCAATGTATGGCTCACTTGAGCCGTTGCATCTTTAATTTCCTGTGCTTGTTGGTTAATCAATTTATTACTACGTTTATTGATTTGATCATTAATGGATATCAAACGTTTGAATTGTTTTTGCAGTGCTTCTAGCGAAATACTTGCTACTTGCCCGTTTGGGTTTAGTAAATCTTGAGCGGGTGTGGTGATGCTTTCATCGACGTGACGTATTGCCTCAGAAAACTGTTCGCTCAGCCGTTTTATTTCAGAATCGTCATGTTGGTTTAACTGCTCATTAGCAGCCAACAGTACTTGCTGCTCAATGGCATATTTATCTAATAATTCCTTGTCTTGTAATACTAAATACTGGCTCGCATACCTTTCCATTTTTTTTAATGTGTTACTCACCTTTTGGTTGGTATTGATTAACTCCGCCACCACAAATATAGCGTTAGCACCTTGCTTAGAAAGCTGGTTTACCTGATTTGAGCTATACAAAAGCGCCAACACTAATGGAAGTGCTACTAGCATAAACCCCAGAAAAGTCAGTTTTTTAATTGATAGTGATTTAACGCGATTGACTTTATGCCCTATCACTATTTTCAATTTTTTTAACCAAAGCACTTTGAAAGACCCTTATCGTTAATTCAACGCCTTTTTAGGACATTTTAGTGGTAAATACAATGATGTCTCTAATTGGAGACAAGGCTAATAATTTTAAAAGACACATATTAACCACTGATTTTTATCAAGTATTTTTTATCATCTGCATATTAATTATTTAAAAGTTTATCGAATTAAATAACCTGTTGCTATATGGCGACAGTTATAACCGCTGACTTTCTCACTATTCATTATAAAACAACCACTTACATACTTGGTATGGTGTGTGCAATATCGTAATCAATCGCATAACGCAGGCCAAACGGTTAAACCTTAACTGCTACAGCTAAGTCGTTGTGTATTTTAAAGTACGTTTCTATCGGGTCTTGCTCGATTACAATTATTAAGGATCTACAATGAAAAACGTTAGTTTATTTAAAGTTACCGCTATGGTTATCACTGTTGCTTTTGCTTCTAGTTTCGTTAACGCTGAAGATAAAGTGATAGAAAAATCCCAAGCTGATGCGATTGGCTCAGCGAAACAACCTACTTTCTCTACCTTAATTGAAAAGCTAGATACAGATAAAAATGGCATGTTGAGTCAAGCTGAAGTATCAGCCAATAAAAACCAATTATTGCATAAAGAATTCAACAAAATGGATGCTAATCAAGACCAACAAATTGATGAAGCAGAATTTAACAACTACCTTGCTAAAGTTAAAAATAAAACCGCTGATCTAGCAAAAAGCACTCTTTAAGCATTAACACAGTTTACCCCTTTTAGCCGGCCGCATCCCAACTAAGCGGTCGGTTTTTTGTGGGCTCCAAAAAAACACTACAGTGAATTATTTACACAAGGACGTTATTGATAGAGGTATAAAGAAGTCATGAGCGAAATGATAAGTCGTCACATACAAATAGATAATTGGATCTTTGAAGTAAAAATGGTCAGAGCTTTACGTGTGCAAAATTATGGCGAGCCCTATAGCGCAATAGCAAATATCAATTTAAATGGTAGTAGTGCTTACATTGATGGCATGATGCAAAAAAACCAGCAACAAATCAGTAATGAAGACATTCAAGTGTTTAAAGAATTCTGCCAGCAAATGGCTATCGACGAAATAAAACTTGATCTCAGAAATAGCTTCTTAACCGATCAGGCTCCAACACTTGAGGATGCCCCATTAAAACGGGCTTAGCTTTCAAATAATATCGACCTTGTAAGCTTTTCATCATTAATTGTATTGGCTTACTTCCCCTAATACCACAATGTCTCTAGAGAAAATGATAGCTGCCAAGCGAACAAAACCTTCATTGTGGTAATTAGAAAGTTTAGAAACACGATAAATAGTTATTAACCTAGTTTTAAAAACCCCCCTTTAATCACTGCTAACTTTCAACAGAAAATTCTAACCATTCATAATTATATTTATTAAAGTCACTGCTAATTTAAAATAAATATTTGAAATACCTGCAAAAGAAATATAAGTTACCAATAAATAAGTTTTAAATAAGATGGGAAATCAACCCGTAGAAAGAGGGTTTTCTGTCTTGTAAGCTGTTATGCATCTGGTGGATTTAACCTATGATTTCTCATACTACATTAGGTACTAATAATCTTGAAAAAGCAGAATCATTCTACTTTCAAATATTAGGCGCAATTGGCGGCACACAGATATATAAATCAGATAAAGTGGTTTTTTGGGAGTTTGAAGGAAGTAGTTCAAAACTAGCTATCACAGTTCCCTTTGATGGTGAGCCAGCATCTAATGGTAATGGAACAATGGTTGCGTTTACTCTCTCTAGTGTTAATAAGGTAAATGAGATCTTTTCAA
>JAPHTO010000038.1 GCA_026196955.1 Colwellia sp.
AAAACGTCCACTTGGTTAAGCATTTTGCCTCAACCCCTTGGAACTGGATGCGCATTGTAGAGATCTTTGAAAAACGATCAAGCATTATTTGCGATCTTTTATTTGATCGGTCAGTTAGCGTTCAATACGCCCAATAAATGAGTGGTTTTTATGGATTGCGCCTAAAATTGCATATTTTTTACGCTTACTAGTTGCACAATAATAAAAGCTCGGTAACATAGAATTGTTTTGCTTATACTTTATTGGCCAGCATTCCTATGTTTATTAATGCTGATTGAGTTAAGCACACTATAATTTCTCTATTAAAATAATAATTAGGTATTCATTATGAAGTCTCCGCAACTTTCAACTGTAATAACAGCCGTCGTTTTCGCTATTATTACTTATTTTATAACTACTACTATATCAGCCGAGCCAGTTATTGCTGCGGCATGTGTTTTTATTGGCTCTTTTTTGGCACCGCTTCTTACTAACTCATCTGAGTCATCTTCGACAGGTGCAACCTCTACTGCTGATACCGATGATTTAAAAACCCTTTATGTCGGAAACCTACCATATCGCGCCAACGAAGCAGCAGTAAAAGAGCTTTTTGCTAATTATGGTCATGTCCAGTCTGTTCGACTGATGAAGGATAAGCACACAGGAAAGCGCCGAGGGTTTGGCTTTGTAGAAATGGCAGCCAACGATATTAATAAAGCTATATCGGCATTAAATGACACAGAATTCCAACAACGCACGTTGAAAGTAAGAGAGGCAAAAGAGCGACCAGAGCGAACAAGCAGCGAAGGTATCTAACTCTCCTTTCATGTATTCAACAATAAAGCCTGTTAATAAAGCAATTTATTAACAGGCTTTTTTTATTCTTTTTAAATAAACCTAGACAATCATCTATGCGAGAGTAAAATTTGCGCTCTGATTTATCTCTATTATCTCATTACTATAAGGACTAGCTATGTTTAGTCATATTCATCCTGATAACTACGCCTCTCAATTATCGAAAAAACAACATGATATGACAGCGCTTTTTTCTGATTTTTCCATGCCAGCAGCTGACGTATATCCTTCGGCTGAACTGCATTATCGTTTACGTGCGGAATTTAGAGTTTGGCATCAAGGTGACGATCTGTATTACATTATGTTTAATAGTGAGACTAAAGAAAAATTTCGAGTCGATGATTTTCCTGTCGCAAGTAAGTTAATCAATCAAGCGATGAAGGCTTTGCTAATCGCAATTAAAGATAAGCCTGCTCTTCGTTATAAGCTTTTTCAAGTTGATTTTCTTTCAACACTCAGTGGCGAATTACTGATTAGTTTGCTCTATCACAAGCCGTTAGATTTGCATTGGGAAAACGCCACCAAAGCCCTTAAAACACAATTAAGCACTATTGCACCTGTCGATATTATTGGTCGCGCAAAGAAGCAAAAAGTCATTATTAATAAAGACTATGTGATGGAATCATTACAAGTCGGAAATAAGAAGTATATTTATCAGCAGGTTGAAAATAGCTTTACCCAACCAAATGGCGGCGTTAATGAAAAAATGCTACTTTGGGCACAGCAAGCAACGATAGAAAGCAGTGGCGATTTAATTGAGCTTTATTGTGGTAATGGTAATTTTAGTATTGCCTTGGCTGAAAACTTTGAACGCGTGTTAGCAACAGAGATTTCAAAAAGCTCAGTAAAATCGGCACAAGTGAATATAAAAGCCAATAAGATAAATAATATTGATATTGTTCGCATGTCTAGTGAAGAATTCAGCCAAGCGATGAATGGTGAAAGACAGTTCCGTCGCCTTGAAGGCTTTGATCTTACCACGTACAACTATGATACCGTGTTAGTTGATCCACCTAGAGCAGGTTTGGATGTTGATAGCATTGAGCTGGTAAGCCGTTTCAAAAAAATTATTTATATTTCTTGCAACCCACATACATTAAAAGAAAACTTAGCGCAGCTAGTAAAAACGCATAATGTTGAAAAGTTTGCTTTGTTTGACCAGTTTCCCTATACCGATCATATCGAAACAGGCGTAGTGCTAACACGTAAATAAATCGATAGAATTAATAATGTTGGCTAGCGAGAATTTCTTATTTAGCATTTCTCGCTGCTTTACGTCTTGCGCTTAACTCGGCTGCACCACGAGCAATAAAGCGCAGTTGTTGAATCGTTTGTTTTGATAACAGCTCTCGTTCATATTTATCATCTATATCTAACGCATCTGAGCCGGCACTAAATACAATAGTCACCGCGGCATTGGCTTGCATAAAAGCAACTTCTGCATCTAAATCATTAGCTTGTTGCAGATAATCACGCAGCTCCATAGTGAAATAACGAATTTCTCGTATAACTGCCGCTCGAAATGCTGCAGAGGTACCAGAGCGTTCACGCAATAATAAGCGAAAAACATTGCCATTACTTTCTATCAATTCCATAAAGGTCTCTACTGAGATTTGTATTACAGAGCCTCCTTTCGCGATACGCTGGCGAGCTTGGCGCATTAACTGCCTTAGCGTTAGACCGGCTTCATCGACTAAGGTTAAACCGAGTTCATCCATATCAGTAAAATGGCGATAAAAAGAAGTTGGTGCAAGACCTGCCTCTTTCGCAACTTCTCGAAGACTTAGGCTAGAAAAGCTTCGCTCAGCACTGAGCTGACTTAAAGCAGCATCAATTAAGAGTCTACGGGTTTTTTCTTTTTGCTGTGCTCTAACACCACTCATGGTTACTACTCTTATGGCTAGATACAAATATAATTAGCTATAATCATACTGCAATCAACGACTAATGTCAGGTCAGTACTTAAACGAAAAAATAAAGTTAAATTTCCTTGACTGGTCTGATGATCTAGATAAACTATAAATACAGTGTACACATGTACGCTTAAATTATAAAACTACCTGTAGAGTTAAGACATGAAAAAACCTGCTATTATTTGGCTCAATGTTATGGTGTTTACTATCACTTTTTTGGTGGCCGCCATTGTTGTTCCTTATCGCGCTTTTACGACTGGCTTTGACAGCAGTGAAGTATTGTTCGCACTAATATGTTTTATTTATTGCGGTATGTCGATTACTGCTGGCTATCATCGACTATGGTCACACCGCACATATCAAGCGCACTGGAGCTTACGACTATTATTTGCTTTAGGCGGGGCATTTGCGCTTCAAAACAGTATTTTACATTGGTCATCTGATCACCGCGTGCACCACAAGCATGTCGACAATAATGATATAGATCCTTACTCTGCCAAAATGGGTTTTTGGTACTCTCACATTGGCTGGATGTGCCGAGAATATCAAGCCCATCGATACCATGACTACAAAAATGTTCGTGATTTACAAAAAGACCCTATAGTTATTTGGCAACATAAACATTATCTACTACTCAGTATTGTCATGAATTTTGGTGTGCCTATTTTATTTGGCCTATGGCACGGTGACTTGATCAACAGCCTTTTATTAGTTGGCTTTTTCCGTTTAGTGCTTAGCCATCACACCACTTTTTTCATCAATTCATTAGCCCATATTTGGGGAAAACAAACTTATACGGATAAGAATACAGCTCGTGATAACGGTTTTCTTGCTTTTTTAACATTTGGTGAGGGTTACCACAATTACCATCATATATTCGAAAATGATTACCGTAACGGTATCCGTTGGTGGCAATTTGATCCAACAAAATGGTTAATTAAAAGCTGTCAATGGCTAGGTTTAACATCAAAGCTTCGCACTAGTCCTGAAGATAAAATTGAAAAAATGCGTCATGCGATGACATTAAAACGCAGCAAAGATAAGATTGTCACCTTGCCTAATGCTGAGCAAGCATTGCAGCAATTGCAAGATGAGTATGATTTGTTAATTGCCAAACTGAATGCTTATTATCAAGTACGTAAGGCTCTCGTCGTAGAAAAGCGTCAGCAAGTTATGGCTGATGTTGAAAAGTCTGAGCTCATGAGCCAATATCAAGAATTAAAAGCAAAAGTAAACGAACAGCGTAAAAGCTGGTTGATGTTTACAGCAAAACTTGCCTAAAAATCAACGTAATAAAGCTATCATTTCCTTCAAATCCTGCTAAAATTTTCTTAATTATATAGTGAGCAATATTCACTATTAGCAGGTATTTGAGGTAATTCTTTTGGGTAAGTCAAAAAAACAAAACACCAACAATAAAACCTTCGATTTTGATGTCATCATCATAGGCACAGGCCCCGGCGGCGAAGGTGCTTCAATGGAGCTGGCAAAAAAAGAGAAAAAAGTCGCTATTATTGAGCGTTACAAAGATGTTGGCGGTGGCTGTACTCACTGGGGAACCATACCTTCAAAAGCCTTACGTCAAAGTGTCAGTCGTTTAATAGAATATAACTCTAACCCGCTATTTCGTGGTCATGATAAAGCCAAGCATTTAACGTGTTCAGATATTTTAAGCCATGCTTCAGCCGTTATTAGAAAACAAGTTCAATTACGTAGCGGCTTTTATGATCGTAATCGTGTTGAGTTGATTACGGGTGAAGCATCTTTCATTGATACTAATACCATTCAAATAGTCAAAGATGATGGCTCAATAGAAAAAATAACGGCTCAGAGAATAGTTATTGCTACAGGCTCACACCCATATAGACCTGATGATATCGATTTTAATCATCCTCGTATTTATGATTCAGATACCATACTTTCTCTAAAGCATGAACCGCGCTCAATTATTATTTACGGTGCAGGGGTTATAGGCAGTGAGTATGCCTGCATATTTCGAGGGCTGGGTGTAAAAGTTGATTTGATTAATACTCGTGATCGACTGTTATCATTTTTAGATGATGAGGTTTCAGATTCTTTAAGCTATCACTTGTGGAATAATGGCGTTGTCATTCGCCATGGTGAACAAATTGAGCGCGTAGAAACGACGAACCAATCCGTGGTAGTGCATTTAGAGTCAGGTAAGAAAATGCGTGCCGACTGTTTATTGTTTGCTAACGGCCGTACAGGAAATACCATTGATTTAAACCTAATTAATGCCGGCCTTAAGGCTGATGGACGTGGTCAGCTCAAAGTAAACAATCAGTACCAAACAGAGGTTGAAAATATTTACGCAGTTGGTGATGTCATTGGTTATCCAAGCTTAGCCAGCGCCGCGTATGATCAAGGCAGACTGGCTGCATCAGCCATGATAGACCACAAAAGTAGTGCTAAGTTAATCGCCGATATCCCTACGGGTATTTATACTATTCCTGAGATCAGCTCAGTAGGGAAAACAGAGCAGGAATTAACCGAAGCAAAAATTCCTTATGAAGTCGGTAGAGCACAATTTAAACATTTGGCAAGAGCACAAATCGCCAATAGTTTGGTCGGCTCACTAAAAATTCTCTTTCACCGTGAAAGCAAAGAAATTTTGGGTATTCACTGTTTTGGGGAAAATGCTGCAGAAATTATTCACATTGGTCAAGCAATCATGCAACAAACTAATGGCGGCAATACTATTGAGTACTTTATTAACACGACATTTAACTATCCAACAATGGCTGAAGCATTTAGGGTTGCTGCGTTAAATGGTTTAAATAGGTTATTTTAATCATGAAAAGACTTATTGTGTTGCTGTTAACTTTAACTTTCACCACTAACGTTTTTGCTACAGGAAACTACAGTATTTATTTAGTTAGACACGCGGAAAAACAGCAAGAAGGGAAAAATCCAAGTTTGACACGTTGCGGGCAATTAAGAGCAAAACAACTAGCAAGTTTACTTTCTCAAGCAAAAATCAGCCAGATATACAGTACAAGCTACCAACGTACAATGCAGACTGCAGCCCCTTTGTCCGAAAAGCAACAAATTGCGGTACAAAATTATAACCCTAGATATTTAGAGCAATTATCAATTCAACTACAAAAGAATAAAGTAAATAGTTTAGTGGTGGGACATAGTAACACCACACCACAGCTTGCTGAGTTGCTATCGAAACAAAAAATGGCACCACTGACAGAATTAGATTATCAACAGTTATACCAAGTTCAGTTTGTTGGTGAAGAAGTCATAGTCACATTATTGAAGCAACCGTTAACTTGCCATAAAAATTAGACTTAAGCCGCTAATACTCATTAGGGGCTTTTCTTTCGCCTAGCTGAATTAACTTCACATCTGTTATCTTAAAGAGTGTCCCCCACTGCTGCGTGGTTGCTATCCCCTCTACCTTATGACCTTTAATGTTAAGCAAGGTATCGATAGCCTTATATTCTTTCGCTAAATTCATTGGCAAAAGCTTATCACCATTTTCTGTCACCAAACCATAAAACCCACCTTCAAAGTTCAAATATATCACTTTGACTTGCAGCCATGTTGACGTTTTTTCTTTCACACTGATTTGCTCCTGATCTGCACATGAAATATTCATTAACAATAGACAAGACAGCATAGCAATGAAAAATTTTTTCAAGAAAGTTTTAATCATGCTTTTATTTAAACTCTAGATAATAAAAAGGTCGTGATAAAATTAATATCACGACCTTGTTAACAGTGCAAATTTGATTGCCCTATATATGCAGTGTTTTAACCTGCCATATAATTATCCGGCATTGGCAAAGCAGCAACACCTGAGTCAACAGCGGCCTGTGCAACGGCTTTAGCCACTGCTGCACAAAGGCGCGGATCCATTGGCTTAGGAATAATATAATCTTTGCCAAATACAAGCGCAGTTTCACCACTAGCCTTTAATACTTCATTTGGCACGGGCTCTTTTGCTAAAGTACGAATAGCATGAACAGCGGCAACTTTCATTTCATCATTAATGGTTCGTGCACGTACGTCTAAAGCACCTCGGAATATAAACGGAAAGCACAAAACGTTATTAACTTGGTTAGGGTAATCACTTCGGCCTGTAGCCATAATAATATCATCACGTGCCGCTAATGCTAACTCAGGCTTAATTTCTGGATCTGGGTTAGAACAAGCAAAAACAACGGGATTGTTTGCCATTAACTTAACTTGCTCTGGCGCAAGTAAGTTAGGGCCTGAAACGCCAACAAAAACATCTGCCCCCATAATGGCATCATCCAGAGTACGTTTATCTGTATTATTGGCAAATAATTTTTTATATTCGTTCAAGTCGTCACGACGAGTATGTACTATACCTTTTGAGTCGAGCATATAAATCTTTTCACGCTGTGCACCACACTTGATCAAAAGCTCCATACAAGCGATTGCAGCAGCACCCGCTCCTAAACAAACAATATTGGCCTGCTTAATATCTTTCCCTTGAATATCCAGTGCATTCATCATACCCGCTGCGGTGACAATAGCGGTACCATGTTGATCATCATGAAATACCGGAATTTTACAACGTTCAATCAATGCTTTTTCAATCGCAAAACACTCAGGAGCCTTGATATCTTCAAGATTGATTCCACCAAAACTATCTGCAATATTGGCCACAGTATTGACAAACTCTTCCACCGTTTTATGCTTAACTTCAATATCAAAGGAGTCTATATTTGCAAAACGCTTAAACAGTAACGACTTACCTTCCATCACTGGTTTTGAGGCCATAGGGCCAATGTTACCTAAACCTAAAACAGCCGTTCCATTACTAATCACAGCAACCGTATTACCTTTAGCTGTATATTTATAAACATCTTCTGGGTTATCCGCTATTTCACGACATGGCTCAGCAACACCTGGGCTATAGGCAAGTGATAAATCCTCGCTCGTTTCAGCCGCAGTCGTTAGTGAAACACTAATTTTTCCTGGTGTTGGCGATGAGTGGTAATCAAGTGCTTGTTGGCGAAAATCTGTCATTGTTGTTCCCTTGTGCATTAGTAGGCTATTTTTTGAATAGCAATTTAGTATGATGTTTTATTATTATTTTTATGTTTTATAGTGTATTTCATTGCTGAATAGCATTTCAAGCCAATTTAACTATATAAAAGCGCTGTAAGCTATATTAAACATAATATTTTCCATTAATTAAATCATATTATTTCACTTAATATTCAACATTGAAACAAAGTATTAATAACAAAATGGCGATAATCCTTCAAAAAATCATCCTAACCAAATGTCTTACAATTAACTTAAAAATGACTTGTTATCAATGCAGTTGCATTGAAAGTTGTATCATTTTATAGCCAAATACAAAAAAGACCACTACTGGATGTAGTGGCCTTTGACTTATATTTTTAAGCCAATTAGCTATGAAGCTAATTGGAATTGATCAGATTGTTCAACAATATATTTCTGATGAAACTTAGAAGTTAAAATCCCCTTTCTTCGCGCGAGAGCTATTTGCAATTTTTTTGCTGCGCTAGCAATTGCGCTATACAATTTTTTGTCTGAAGCTTTCACACTGATATTAGCCCCTTCATAATTGGTTGTTACCTCAACTTTTTGCTGATTAGGCTCGACAGTAATTGTAGAGTTTAGCGCTGCGATACTTGGGTAGTGCTTGGAAATTTTAGCAAATTTATTTTCTATTGACTGCTTAATGCCTTCAGTGATTTCAACATGGTGACCAGAAATAAGTATTTTCATTATGAACCTCTATCGTTACTTGATAAGTTGTTGTCTTCCCCTTTATATTGATATTTAAGACCAAAACTAACAAGATGATATTTGCAATCTTTTGCAATCAAATGTAATGCCTATTGCGGAGTAATTTGGAATAGCTAAAAATATTTCAGCTGTAGAAAAACAAAAAACCAACCCTAAGGTTGGTTTTAATTAACGCTGTAATGAGAAGTGAATTACTAAACGAAAGGATTCACTTTAATGATGGTTTCATTACGATCTGGGCCTGTCGAGATAATATCAACAGGGACACCAGTGATTTCTTCAATGCGTTTGATGTACGCAAGGGCATTGGCAGGTAAAGAATCGACTGATGTTGCACCAACAGTGCTTTCACTCCAACCTGGCATAGATTCGTAGACAGGTGTTATTTTCTCATAACCTTCTGCGGCTGTTGGAGGCACAGTAATAACATCACCCGATTCAGTCGTGTAACCAGTACAAATTTTCAGCTCTTCTAGGCCGTCAAGTACATCAAGTTTAGTTAAGCAAAAACCCGTTACACTGTTAACTTGGATAGCACGATGCATGGCAACGGCATCAAACCAACCACAACGACGTTCACGACCTGTTGTCGCACCAAATTCATGGCCAACAGTTCCTAAGTGGTTACCAATTTCATCATCCAATTCTGTAGGGAAAGGACCAGAGCCTACACGTGTTGTGTATGCTTTGGTGATACCCAGAATATAGTCAAGATGACAAGGACCTACGCCACAACCTGTCGCCACACCACCTGCGGTAGTATTCGACGAGGTTACATAAGGGTATGTTCCATGGTCAATATCAAGCAAGGTACCTTGAGCACCTTCAAACATGATTGAGTCGCCATTTTTGCGTGCTTGATCTAATATCTCTGAAATATCCGCTGTCATATTTTTAATAATATCTGCAACGGCTAATGCATCAGCTAATACTTCTTCATAGCTTACGGGCTCTACCTTGTAATAGTTCACAAGTGAGAAGTTGTGATATTCAACAATTTCTTTTAATTTTGCTGCGAATGATTCTGCACAGAAAAGATCACCAACACGCAAACCGCGACGAGCAACTTTATCTTCATAGGCAGGACCGATACCGCGACCAGTAGTACCAATAGCTTTTGAACCACGGGCAATTTCTCGCGCAGCATCTAGCGCATTATGATAAGGCAAAATTAACGGACATGCATCACTGATAAGTAAGCGCTCACGAACTGGAACACCTCTATCTTCTAGCATTTTGATTTCTGTCATTAAGGCTTTAGGGCATAACACAACACCATTGCCAATCAAACATTTTACATTGTCACGTAACACACCGGAAGGAATTAAATGAAGTACGGTTTTTTCACCATCAATCACTAAAGTGTGGCCTGCATTGTGTCCGCCTTGATAGCGAACGACATATTTTGCTTTGTCGGTTAGTAAGTCAACGATCTTACCTTTACCTTCGTCACCCCATTGGGTTCCTAGAACAACTACGTTTTTGCCCATGTTTACTGTTTCGTAAAAAAATTAGGCGGGGATTCTACCAAAAATACAAAATTAGTCCAAGTAATATATGGTGTTTTTTTATGCGAATAAATTCACATTTGTATTTTTTAGTGCTTTCAAACGCTTACTTAAGCACCAATAAAACGCTTCCTAGTAATAACATAACCATGCCTATAGTTCGCAAGCTAGTTGCTGGCTCTTTCGCTATACGCAATAGATAGCTTCGCCATCGATTAGGAAACAGTGCTGGACCAGTGCCTTCTATAATAAGCACTAAAGCAATAGCTGTTAATAAAATGTCGGTCATAAGCTTTCTACCTATAAATAATTAGTTATCTTTGTTAGCACCTAAAGCTGTACTTCTGCATTCTCTCATGAACAAGCCTTGATAATAAGCATACTTTAAACATAAAAAAGCCAGCAACAATGCTGGCTTTTAAGTTAAAAACACTTTCTAAATAACGCTTACTGCTTCTTAGCCTTTGTACCGTCTTTTAGGTAGTTAAAAAAGTCACTGTCTGGTTTAACAACCATGATGTCACTCTTATTGCTAAAACTGTTTTCGTAAGCTTCTAAACTGCGATAAAAATTATAAAACTCAGCATCTTTCCCGTATGCGTCAGCATATATTTTTGCTGCTTGCGCATCACCTTCACCACGGATGGTAAAGGCATTTTTCTGCGCTTCCGCCAACATAACAGTTACTTTTGCATCAATAGTTGCCCGTATAATTTCAGACTGCTCTTGACCTTGTGATCTATGCTCTTTTGCCACAGCAGTACGTTCAGCGCGCATACGATCATAAATAGAATTACTGACCTCTGTCGGTAAGTTAATCGCTTTAATCCGTACATCAACTACTTCGATACCCAGATCTTCACGGCTACTCGCTGCACTTTCTAACGCTTTTTGCATAATAGCATCACGATCACCCGAAACGATCTCCTTAATCGTCCTATTACCAAACTCAGTACGTAGACCGTTATTCACTTTTTGCTTAAGTAAAGCGCGAGCATTTTCAACAGAGCCTGAAGTACGTAAATAGTAGGTAGAAAAATCAACAATACGCCATTTAACAAAAGAGTCGACCATTAAATCTTTTTTCTCTGATGTTACAAAGCGATCTGGTGCTTCATCAAGGGTTTGAATACGCGCATCAAGTTTACGCACCGATTCAATAAAAGGTATTTTAAAGTGTAACCCTGGCTCAAAAACCATCATTTCGTCGGTAGCAGAATCACGCTTAATTTTTGAAAACTGAAATACAATACCGCGTTGGCCTTCATAAATAACAAAAACTGAAGAGACAACTAAGACAAATAATAAGGTTAAAATAGCAATAGAAAAATTCTTCATGATTTAGTTTCTCCCGCTATTAAATCTATCATTTCGACCTGACGAACTAGAGGGCGAAGTATTATTACTTGGTTGCTGTTGCGGCTGCTTATATGACTGCGGTGTTGCATTTTGTGGTGTTGAATGCTGCTGCATAATTTTATCAAGAGGTAAGTACAACATATTATTACCACCCTCAACATCAACCATTATTTTGCTTGTATTGCTATAAACTTTTTCCATGGTTGATAAATATAGGCGCTGACGAGTCACTTCTGGTGCTGCTTGATATTCAGGTAAAATTTTCTCAAAACGCGCAACTTCACCTTCTGCATCTAATATGGTACGCCCTTTATAGGCAATAGCTTCTTGCTCCATGCGCTTTACCCGGCCACGAGCACGAGGTTCAATACCACGAGCATAGGCTTCTGCTTCACGTAAGAAGCGAACTTCATCTTCCTGTGCAGCAATTGCATCATCAAAAGCATCTTTTACTTCATTCGGTGGACGAGCATCTTTAAAGTTAACATCAACAATAATTAACCCTAAATTATACGGTTCAATTATCTTATCTAGCTCTTGCCAAACAGATTGGCGTATTTGTTCACGACCACTGGTTAGAATATCATCCATCTCGGCATGACCCACAACATAACGTAATGCGCTATCAAGAGATTGACTTAAACTATCATCAGCATTGGTAACACTAAAAATAAAGTTACGAGCATCAACAACACGATACTGAATTTGCATTTCAACGCGAACTACATTTTCATCTTGGGTTAGCATAAAACCAGATGCTTGCATTTCACGAGTACTTTGCATATCTACCGGAATAATGCGATCAATAAAGGTCCACTTCCAATTAATACCAGGATCGACTGTGCCAGCATATTGCCCAAAGCGTAATACTATGCCTTTCTCTGCTTCTTTTATGGTATAAAAGCCACTAAAGGCATAAACCACTAATGCAATAATTAGTACTAAGCTAATTCCTATGCTTGAGAAACTTTTACCTGATGGTGTCGAGCCACCTGATGAACTTCCGCCGCCTTTACCGCCGAAAATACCACTAACTTTCTTACCTAAATCATTAAGTAGCTCATCTAAATCTGGTGGACCTTGGTTTTTTCCACCTTTATTTTTCCAGGGGTCTTTGTCATTATTCCCCGGTTCATTCCAAGCCATGCTGTTCTCCGCTAGGTTAGTAATTATTCAATTTAAATATTTATGATGCCAGTTTATGCTAAAATCACTGGTTTTATAAGAGTCTATATAGAGTTAAACACATTAATTTACAATATAACTTTCAATTTCATTAGCGTCATGCTTTATCAGCCTATGCCATTCTCTTTTTGGCAGTTTAATATCAAGATGACAGTGACCTAGTTCATCAAAACTTTCATCTAAGATACAATTTAACTTATATAAACTACCACGTAATTTTCCAGCACTTGGTGGGATCGCTAATTTGTACTCTACAATTTGATTATCTAGACGCTCTGATAAGGCACTAAAAAGCAGTTCAATCCCTAAATTAGCCTGTGCAGATAACCAAACTCGAATCGGTAATCCCCGTTCATCACGATCTATTCTAGGCTCTACATCATCAAGACAATCAATTTTATTACACACGATCAATTGCGGCACTTCGTTTGCCTCGATTTCCGCCAACACATACTCAACTTGTTCAATGTTTTCGCTACGCCTATCATCAGCGATATCAACAACATGTAAGAGTAATTCTGCTTCTCGTGTTTCTGTTAACGTTGCTTTAAAAGCCGCCACTAAATCATGGGGCAAATGACGAATAAAGCCTACCGTATCAGCGAGAATAACACCACCAACACCTTCAAGTTCAATTCTACGTAGTGTTGGATCGAGTGTCGCAAAAAGTTGATCGGCAGCATACACTTGCGATTGAGTCAGTAAATTAAACAGTGTTGATTTACCCGCGTTGGTATAGCCAACCAAGGATAACGTTGGTAGCTCAGCTCGAGTTCTCGAACGGCGACCTTGTTGTCTTTGTCGTTCAACCTTTTCTAAACGTTTACGAATATTAACCATTCGCTCTCGCAACAAACGTCTGTCCGTTTCTAACTGCGTTTCACCCGGACCACGCAAACCAATACCACCTTTTTGTCGCTCAAGGTGAGTCCAGCCTCGAATAAGTCTACTGCTAATATGACGTAATTGTGCTAGCTCGACTTGCAATTTACCTTCGTGAGTACGGGCTCTTTGAGCAAAAATATCAAGAATAAGTGTCGTTCTATCCACGACACGACACTCACACAAGGCTTCTATATTTTTTTCTTGAGAGGGAGATAAACTGTGGTTGAATAAAATAACGTTTGCATCAAATAATTTCACTGCTTCCGCTATTTCTTCCGCCTTTCCTGAGCCAGCAAAAAATTTGGGATGCGGCGTACTACGCTTGCCAGAGACAACCGTTAATTCATTCACGCCAGCAGAAGACACCAACATTTTAAATTCGGTTAAATCTTCTCGAGTACTTTCATCTGGAAAATCTAAGTGAACAAGCACTGCCTGTTCACCTGCTTGATAACGATCAAACAACTGCGTTAAACCTTATGGTTTTAATGAAACTCATTATCAACATTGATCTAGAGAAATAAATACTTACTCTTCTGAGTCTGCTTGATTCGGCGTAGGTGCCGTATTAACAGCCCTTGCAGGTACAACCGTAGAAATAGCATGCTTGTAAACCATTTGACTAACGGTATTCTTGAGCAAGATCACAAATTGGTCAAAGGACTCTACTTGCCCTTGAAGTTTAATACCGTTGACTAAATAAATTGCAACAGGAATGCGATCACGACGTAAAGCATTCAAAAATGGGTCTTGTAAAGACTGTCCTTTTGCCATTATATGGCTCCTTTTTTTTATTATTAATAAAAAGTAATTAACTAAAATGTCTAGTTAATGAAAAATTGTAAAACGTAAAATTCTTGCTCAATCCTAAGCATCTAACCAACTAATTATACACCAATATTTTAATATTGCTTAATGATAGCTAACATTAATTTAATTTATGGCTTGCTTATTGGCATTTACCAACTAAAGCTAATACTTGCGCTAAATTAGTTTTATCATCTGTGGTTAACCAGTTCAAGTTAGACCAACTTCTAAGCCAAGTGAGTTGCCGCTTGGCTAATTGCCTTGTCGCACATATGCCACGAAAGATCATTTCATCTCGATCAAACTCGCCATTTAGGTACTGCCACATTTGACGATAACCAACACAACGGATTGAAGGCAGATCTTCATGAAGATCGCCACGCGCTTTAAGCTTAATAACTTCTTGCTCAAAACCTTGCGCCATCATCTGCTGATAGCGCAGCTCAATTCTTTGGTGCAAAGTACTACGCTCTTGCGGTGTTATCGCAAATTGTAAAACATCGCCCGCAAGCTTATCACCTTTAATTTGAGTTAAATGTGACAAAGTGTTTCCTGTTAGACGATAGACCTCTAATGCCCGAGTAATACGTTGTGGATCATTAGGATGAATTCGTTGCGCCGCTTCAGCATCTACTTGTGATAACTGGTCGTGCATCACTTGCCAACCATGCTCTTCAGCTTCTGCTTCTATAATTGCTCGAATCTCAGCATTAGCCGCAGGCAACGGTGATATGCCTTCAATGAGACTTTTAAAATACATCATAGTGCCGCCAACCAACAAAGGAATGCGATTGTTAGCTCTAATATCAGCAATTTCAGCTAAAGCATCTCGGCAAAAATCAGCTGCCGAATAGCTTTGTGTAGCATCTCTTAGATCAATTAAACGATGTGGGTATTCAGCCAATTCTGTTGGTGTGGGTTTGGCTGTGCCAATATCCATATCACGATAGATTAACGCCGAATCTACACTGACAATGTCACACGGTAAGGCGTCATGCAAAGCCATCGCAAGCGCTGTTTTACCAGAGGCTGTTGGCCCCATTAAACAAATAACAGGAGGTTGCTTTGCTTGTGAATTATTTGACACTTAACGAACTCGTTTAATTTAGTTGCCTCTTAAAACAAGAGACTCTACTTGCTTAATTTGAGATGTGAGGTCTAAGGCAACAGAATTCAAGAGCAAAGTTTGGATTAATTGTTCAGTTAAGGTATTTTTTGCCTTTACCCATAAGGCTTGGGCTTGGGCTTGGCTACAATTTTGCTCAGATATCACGCTAGCGATCGCCCAGATAATACTGTCATCATCAACACTAGATTGCTCGGCATTGTCAACTTGAGCCAATTTATCAATAATGGCGCCAAAGCTACTATTAACATCATTATCTCTAAGCAATGCTGGGTATTGCCTTATCTGGACACGCAGCTTATCTTTGAAATCAACAACTATTCCTGCTTTTTGTAATTGTGATTGCTGCACTTTTACAATACACAGTTGCTGTTGTGTTAATGAAACAATTAAAGGTAAAAGCAAGGGTTGACTGATTAACCCCAGCTCTCCTTGCTGCCATTTTTGGCTAATACTTTCTTTATTAACTTCAAAAGCAAGATTGTACAAAGACAATATTCGTAAAGTATTTTCTTGTTTAAAAATACCGTATTTCCCTTGCTCAATAGCCAGGAAAAAGTAGCCACTATTAACACCGAAAGACAAATCATCCTTTTTCGCTTGTTGGTCAATTGACTCTTCATTATTTTCCACAGGCGTCATAAGCTGTTGATAGTTACTCGCCGCTACTGCGCTGGGAGATTGACCACCGATATGACTTGTTGAGCCATAATTGTTATAGCTTTGTTTGGGTGTATAAGCACTATCATTCACTTGTTGTAACGGCGTTATGTAATCGGGACGTTGATAGGCAACAGTAGGAACATTTTCAGCGGTTGAAACGGCACCACTAGTAGGTTGGTATACCGCTTGTTCATCATGAGGGTTGTTATCCATCAAGGCCTGATGACAAACAGAGTATATAAAATCATGAACATATCGGCTTTGATGAAAACGCACTTCATGCTTTGCAGGGTGAACATTAACATCAACTTCCCGATGATCTAAAGCAAGAAACAGTACAAAAGCAGGGTATGTATCTGCAGGCAATAGATCAGCATAAGCTTGGCGTATGGCATGGTTAATCAATTTATCTCGCATCATGCGGCCGTTAACATAGCTATAGCAAAGATCATTTTGATTGCGGGCAAAACTAGGCTTAGCTAACCAACCTGAAAAATGCATATCATCGTGCTGACAATCAACTTCAATCGCGTTATCAACAAATTTTTGTCCACAAACCATGGCAACACGCTTAGCATTTTGTAGCGGCGTTTTAGCCGCTCGATATTGTCGGATCATTTTACCATTATGCGTTAAGGAAAAACTCACATCGAAACGGGCTAAAGCAATACGACGAACCACTTCATCAATGTGATTAAATTCTGTTTTTTCAGTACGTAAAAATTTTCGCCTTGCCGGTGTGTTAAAAAACAAATCAAGTACTTCAATGGTAGTGCCATCCGGATGTGCAGCTGGTTTAACTGTAACCGCCATATCACGCCCTTGAGCATTAGCCTGCCAAGCTGTGTTTTGCGCTTTAGGCTTTGATATCAAAGTGAGTCGCGCCACCGAGCTGATACTCGCTAACGCCTCACCACGAAAACCTAAACTATCGATGGCTTCCAAGTCACTCAGATCTTTGATTTTACTGGTAGCATGTCGACTCAAAGCAAGGGTTAATTCATCTTTGGCAATGCCACAACCATTATCACTGATACGAATTTTTTTCACGCCACCTTTATCCACATCAAGGTGAATTGAAGTTGCGCCGGCATCTAAAGCATTTTCGACTAATTCTTTGATCACTGAGGCAGGTCTTTCCACCACTTCGCCAGCCGCAATTTGGTTAGCTAAACGAGCAGGGAGTATTGCTATTGTCATAGTTTCTCTTATTCGGTCAAAAACTTCACTTACGCCTTGTTAACCAGCGCTAGGGATTTTTAGGGTTTGACCAATACGTAATTGATTAGACTTCAGGTTATTTGCTGAGATTATTTTTGCCATAGAAATTTTATAACGCTGTGCTAACACAGATAATGACTCGCCACTGCGTACTTTATGATTTTTCATGGTAATTGAAGCCAGTAAAGTTCCTGCCGGTATATTAGCAACAAAATAATTATCAATGGCTTTAAAGATGGCATTAGCAAGTTTTTGCTGATGTGTTTTACTATTGAGGTTTTTTTCCTCTGTGGGGTTAGAAATAAAGCCAGTTTCAATAAGCACCGATGGAATATCAGATGATTTCAATACCGCCAAACTCAACCCTTCCGGTTTTTTCTTATGCAACTTTGTTACTCGCTTTAATTGTTCAATTGCATGAACCGCAAACGCGTAGCTACTTGACATAGTATGTTCTTTTTTCATATCAGCAAGCGTAAAAGCCAAATTCTTATCTTTGGTTTTTTTAATCGTCTCTCCTGCGCCACCAAGTAATTCTGATTCTTTTTGACGATTTGCAATCCAACGGGTAAATTCAGAATTTGCTCGTCTTGAAGATTGTACTAAAACAGAAGCGCCGTGAGGTTTAGGTGAGGTAAATGCATCAGCATGAATAGAAATAAGTAAATCAGCCTTGTGTTCACGGGCTAATTCAGGTTTACGACTATGCTTCACATAGTAATCGCCTGTTCTGATCATTACCGCTTTAAAACCTTGCCTTTTATTGATTAAAGCCGCTAATTTTTTGGCAATTGCTAAAGTGACACGCTTTTCATAAGAGCCATTAGCGCCAATAGAGCCGGGATCTTCACCACCGTGTCCAGCAACAATGGCAATGATAATATCTCGTTTGCCATTAAGCGTTGTTTTTTTAACCGTCTTAACTTTATTCTTTTCATCATATAAATCAACGACCAAACGATTTCCATATTGCCCAGCAGGCGCTAGAGGAAAAACGGTTAATTGATACGATTTTGCTAATTCTAAGACTAAACGAGTATCCGATTTTGATTTCGCTGTACTGGTGCGAAGCAATTTTATTCGGGGATCATTATCAGCTAATGCTTTGAGTGCAGTATTGTTTTTCGTGTTTTTAAAATCAATCACTAAACGATCTGGTTTAGCTAAACTAAAGTATTTGAACTCTGGTTTGCTGGTAAGATCAAAAACAATACGGGTGTTTTCCGGTGCTGGCCACACACGGATACCTTCAATGCTATTAGCTGCTAGACTACTTTTTACCGTCACGGAGGCAATCGCTATTAATAGCCAACACAAACCAGTTAAAAATAATGATAACAACCGCATAACTAACCTTGACCTACGACTTCAGTACAACACTAAAAGGATATTAACTTAAGAGTAAAGAAGAGAAAACTGCTGCAAAACATCCTCACCACGTACCGAACAGGCACGTAAATCAATCACTCTTTGTTCTTCTTGATAAACTATATTAATGATTATATCGGCATTAGCCAAGAGCCCAGCACCTTTTTCTGGCCATTCAATGAAGCAACAGCAATTATCAGTAAAATAATCACGGATCCCCATATACTCTAGCTCTTCAGCATCCGCGAGTCGATATAAGTCGAAATGATATACCTGCCATGGCGGCAACTCATAAGGTTCAACCAAGGTATAAGTCGGACTTTTAACATTACCTTGATGCCCCATACCACGTACAAAACCTCGTGTTAATGTGGTTTTACCTGCACCTAAATCACCATGTAAGTAAACCACTAAAGCTTGGTTAGACTGCTGCTGTTGATCTTGCCATTGCAGTACCTTAGCTAAACAATCACCTACAGCCACTGTAGCGGCTTCATCAATTAGTAAATATTCTAGTTGTTTCATTTATTCTCAAAACTTTATTCAATCTTGGTTGCTCAAACGCTGTATAGGCGTAAACAAATCGCTGGCTAACATACCACGTTGCCCATATTCATCGGCAATAATATCACCCGCAGCGCCATGAATATAGACGGCAAAACAAACAGCTGAAAAATAGTCTTCTGCTTGCAAAATAAATGCAGCAATAATGCCCGATAATACATCTCCCATGCCACCTGAGGCCATCCCAGCATTGCCAGTGCTATTTATAACAACCCGCTCGCCATCAGAAATCAACGTCCCCGCCCCTTTTAAAACACAAATACCGCCATATTTTTTGGCAATTTCACTAACCGCTTTAAAACGATCTTCTTCTATCGCTTTTGTAGAGCAATTTAATAGTGTCGCTGCCTCTTTAGGATGTGGAGTTAA
Source organism: Colwellia sp. (assembly GCA_026196955.1). GTDB lineage: Bacteria > Pseudomonadota > Gammaproteobacteria > Enterobacterales > Alteromonadaceae > Colwellia. The sequence continues at coordinate 19,584 of JAPHTO010000038.1, forward strand.
TACCCAATTTTCGCAATAGTGGCGCGTGTTTGCTAGCAGTGTCAAGGCATCAGCATCAAGCACCATTAAGGGTTGATCTTTTTTTGACTTACACTGCTTAATGACTAAATTAAATAACCCTTGCGACCAGGTTTGCTGACCTAAACCTGGCCCAAGTAAAAAGACTTTCGCTTTTTCCATCGCACTGGACTGTGCTAATGCTTGAGCCTCGCTTGGCGCTAACATCAATTCTGGCCGTCCTTGAAAAACTAATGCTTGGTTTTCTTGATGGCAACACACAGCGACTAACGCTGCTCCACCTCGAAGCGCTGCTTCGCTAGCTAAACGAATTGCCCCCGGCATGCCCACATTACCGCCTATGGTAAGTATCAAGCCAATATCGCCTTTATGACTCGTTCGGCGACGTTTCATCAAAGGAAAACGGCCATCCACTAGGGGTTGTTGATCTTGATAGATATGCTGACAAAAGACTTGTTGCTGAAAATCGTCCCCTAAACTTAACTCAGCTAACACAGTATGACCGACAAAATCAGCTGCTTGCCCAGTCAGCAACCCCTGCTTGTACACAATAAAAGTTACTGTAACATCAGCAATAACAGCACTTTTTTCGCTAACATAACCAGTAGTAGCATTTAAGCCCGAAGGAATATCAACACTTAATACCGCGGCATCATTGCTATTAATAGCACCAACCCATTGTTGAGCTGCATCTGTTAAGCGGCCATAAAAACCAATACCAAACAGCGCATCTACAATAATATCACCATAAAAATGGTTAATATGCTCCGTTATATTATCAGTAACTACTTGCTTTACTCCTGCACTGATCATGGCTTGATAAGCGGTTTTGGCATCACCTGAAACTTCATTTGCCTGACAAGTCAGCAAAACGCTTACCTCAATACCCGCTAAATGGGCAAGGCGCGCAATAATAAAACCATCACCACCGTTGTTGCCTTTACCACACAGCAGTAACATTGTTTTAGCCTGTGGCCAGTGTATTTTAATTTGTTCAAATGCTGCCGCTCCTGCCCGCTCCATCAGCTGATACATAGGAACTTTCTGACTTTCGGCAACACTGGCTTCATTCGTCAGTACTTGCTGGGCGGTATAAACCTGGTAGCAATTATGTTTTGCCAAAGGGAGATGTGGTAAACTCATAAGCTAATGCCCTCATGAAAAAGATGCTGTTATTCCGTAAGTCGATGAACAGGTTAAATTTAGCTAACTAAGATGACAAACACAATAATAAACAAACCCAGTATTAACTATCCTGACTTAGTAGAAAAAATCAAGTGCTGGGGCAAGGAATTAGGCTTTTCTCAACTGGGGATCACTGATGTTGATTTATCTGCTCATGAGCAAGCACTAGAAAGCTGGTTAGCCAAAGGGTTTCACGGCAATATGGATTATATGGCTCGTCATGGGTTAATGCGGGCTAGACCTGCTGAGTTAGAGCCCGGCACAGTGCGAGTGATCAGTGTAAGGCTTGATTACTTACCCACAGAAGCAAAATGTGCCAGCATACTAAAAGCCAAAGATCACGCTTATATTAGTCGTTACGCCTTAGGTCGAGATTATCATAAATTAATGCGTAAACGTTTACAGCAATTGGGGAAAAAAATCACCGACTATTGTCAACATTTTAATTTTCGTCCCTTTGTTGACTCAGCACCAATTTTAGAACGACCGTTGGCAGAAAAAGCAGGCTTAGGTTGGGTAGGCAAACATAGCTTATTGTTAAATAAAGAAGCAGGCTCATGGTTTTTCCTAGGAGAGCTATTAATTGATATTCCCCTTCCGGTAACAAATCTAGAAAACGAACTTCCTGTTAATCATTGCGATAGCTGTGTTGCTTGTCTCAAAATTTGCCCAACCAAAGCCATTGTTGAGCCCTATGTGGTTGATGCGCGTCGTTGTATTTCTTATTTTACCATTGAGTCACCTGATCCTATTCCTGTCGACCTTAGACCACTCATGGGCAATAGGATTTATGGCTGTGACGATTGCCAGCTTATTTGCCCGTGGAATAAGTACGCAAAATTAAGTTTAGAAAGTGATTTTCAACCTAGGCTTAAACTTGATCAAGTCAGTTTATTGGACTTATTTGCTTGGCATGAACAAGAATTTTTAGACAAGTTGCAAGGCTCACCAATACGCAGAATAGGCTTTCAAAGTTGGCAGCGTAATATTGCCGTCGCGTTAGGCAATGCCCCCTACAGTGACGACATCATTAAAGCACTTAAAGACAAATTAGCCGTTTCTTCAGTGTTGGTCGCTGAGCACATTCACTGGGCACTTGCTCAACAGTCCATGAAACAAGAAAAAAGTCCTGAAACAAAGGATAGCAATGCACGTCTTAATGCCCGCTTGATCCGCTCAATTGAAAAAGGCTTGCCTAGGGATGCTTAACTACAGCTTGTCTTCAATATCTTTAGCATGATTAGGGTGAGGACAACTTTATAGTTATATGGTTTGTGCGTAGCTATCTACCGCATGTAAAGCCTGTTGTGTGTCGTTTAATAAGGTATTTATTTTTTTCAAGTTATTCAGGGCGTCAGTCTTACCGAGTAATACTAACCAGTTAGCACAAAGCTGATCTAAATCTTCCGCCGCCAATATTTTTGCATTTAATTGCAGATTTTTTACTGCCACCTTGGCTTTCTCAATATCTTTATCTTTAATCGACGTCGATAAGAAGGTTAATTGTTGGTGATTGTCTTGGCTATAATCTTCTAGCATAAACAAGGCTAATTCTACTGAGCCTTGATGTTTTAAATAACGATTAAAGTCAAAGCTAGCCTCACTATTAGCATCAGTTGGAATACAAACTTCGGCTTGGTTAAAAGCAAGCATCTCTTCAAATTCATTAACGTCTAACACTTTTTCATCAACCGAGTCTTCCGCCATACTAGCATTAGCCATCATGGTAGTTTGATCAGCGCTTACTGGTGAAACCTCGGTTATTTCTTTGAGCCAAGGAGAAAGGCAGGTTTCAAGCTCTGTTAATGTACTTGCTAACGTTAGTTGACCACAATGCCATTGGGCAAACGCCCCTTTTTCTGCACTACCATTAGTTTCGGGCATAACTAAAGGCTGTGACAAACTAAACACACCAACAGGTACGCATGGTGCAACAGCCATATCAAGCCAAACTGCTTCTGGAAATTCTGTCAATAACAAACAATACCGCCCTGTTTGCCAGTATTTTACTTGGCTAGTTTCATTACAGACGAATTGTACTTGCAGGCCCAACCACTGTAGTAATCTTTGTAATTTTTGATAGCGCTGTGGCGATTGTACCGCCAACAATACTTGCAACTGAGATGTTGTGTATTGTTTGTGCTTAAAATCATCAGCGCTCAGTGGTTGGTTGTTACTTTCCCCTTTAGCTAATAAATCCACAATATTATGTAAAAATTCTGCTTTACATAAAGGTTGCTCTGCTTGTTGGTAAAAACCAAACTTCCCATGACTCAACCTCAGCGATTGCATGATCATCAGTTTAGGTCTTAAAGATTCTGGTAAGGCAGAAATGTGCTGCTTAATAATGCTCAGCTCTTGGTTAGCCACATCACTTGTCACAATTAATAGATCAAGCTTATGTCGACGTAAATGTTTAACACTTACAAGCTGAGAAAAGCTATCCATTCGTGCAATAGCTTCAAATTTTCCAGCACAGGCTAAAATAATTTTTTCAATAATCGTAACTATCACTTTGTTGCTAGATAACAACATAACCTTAGTGTCTGCCAAACAAAGATTATCTAACTCTGTTAAGCCCTCAGGTAACTGATTATTCTCCCCCGCACTTGCAATAGCTAATGGCAACTCAAAGCTTAGCTGATAACCTTCGTCGTTAAGTTGTGCATCAAGGTTTTCGCCATGCAACTGCCTTAACAGAATTTTAAAGACACCATTAAGTGGAGAGTTGCCCGCAGGATCTGTACTTGTTTGCACTAAATGTTTAATAACCTCAGGTAAATCCGTTAAATCTGAAGTAGATATTTTAGCGACAAAGCGAATCACTTGTTGTCCAGAATTTTTGTCTTGCAACTGCAAGTGCAAATGAAATATAGCATCGCGGCACTGCTGTATCGTTAACTCGATAAGTAAGTCAAACAACTGCTGCAATAGCTGAACATCAACGCTAAAATTATCAGCTATTTGCTCGTCACTACTGATAAACAGCTGGTTATTAAGAGTTGATTGACTATGAAGTTTATTAAGTAATGTGCAATGTAACGCTTCAAGTAAATTAACATTGTTGAGCGTGAGTATGGCATCGCTTGACTGAAGGTGACTCGCCAGCTGAAATTGCTCAAGAGCCTCGTAAAAGCGAGCAAGAGGTATAACATTGCTCTCATCCAACTCTCTTGCTTGTGCTTGCACAAGTTGTGGTAACACCTTGCCCTTTAAATAATTATATCGATGTAACTCATGACTAAACTGCTCGGCTACCTGCTCAGCCTTTGCTAGTTGTTGTACGTCTGAATTTTCAGCTAGCTGCGTTAAAGATTGCTTTTGTGATTCTATTAGCTGCTCATTTTCTGTAATTTGACTTACCAAGGCTTGATAGTCTTGCTCGCTATGCTCTGGCTTAGTCAAAGTTTGTATTTGTTTAATGATTGCTTGCGTTTCATAACAGTTAGCAGCTTCAAGACAGTTTTCATCACCTGCTATCGACTGCTCAATTAACGACAAACTCTGGGTGCTGTAAGTTTTCATCCGTTGATAAATATTGAGCATTAAATTGATAAAGGTAATTAACAATAAACCAATTACAGACAAGATGATTAATGCTACTTCAGTGCTGGTAAGGTGAATATTATACTTGGCTAAAAACTGACTTATACGATCGCCATTTTCAGGTGCTAATGCGACATGAGGCTGTGAGAGTAATCCTGAAATTTGCTGTTTCTGTGTCAATAAATCAAGATTATAGCTTTGCATCAACCTCAAATAACCCTGCCATTTAGCCAGCGCCATTTGTTCACTCAGCACTATGCCTTCAAAAGACTCAATTTGTTGCACAAATTCAACAACCGCTTTGGTATTGTCATCTTGTAATAATTTGGCTTCTGCAAACAATTGCTCTACGCCTAAACGTAGCAAGTCAAAATCAGCTTGCGATGTTCTCGTTGTTAGCTGCTCAAAATCAACTAACAACTCTGTTAATAAATTTTTAATTTGCTTAACATTTTGTGATTGCTTAACAGCTCTCGCATAAGCGTTTGCTCTGTTTATCGTTACAGTGTCATTGCTTTTATCTTTTTGTAATTGTTGAAAAAGCACCTTTTCATGGCTATTTTTTTTATCACTAATGCTGCTAATAGAAAAATGCATTAACTGTAACTGAATAATACTACTTTGTTTAAGTTGCTGGTTACGAGATTTGTTTTTCTCCGCCCTATCAACTGCGCTTTTGGCCATTTCATTTTGATTGAGCCACTGCCGATAAGTACTTGTATTATTGGAATCTAGCCTTAGTAATTGTCGATTCAAGGCAATTAGGTCAGTGTGAAGTTTAAGCCAATTTTTCTCACTATCACCACGTAGAAGTTCATCTACAATAGATTTAGCTTGCTGTAAGCTTTCTAATTGCTTCACTTGTTGTTGCAATGGATGCAATTGCGTTTTGATAACGGATTGTGTTTGCTGGTTTTGTTGCCAAAATAAAACAACAATTAACAGTAAAATAATAAAAAGGTTAAATACTACAGCAACAAGTTTAGCGCTAATTTGACGATAAAAAGGGGACAAAGTATTGCTATTGTTTTTTGGAGGCTCTGTCTCACTACACTCAGGCTCAGAAGTTTTTTCTTGTTCTGCGACAGTTGATTTGCTCATAGCTTATTATTAGTGGTTCCTTTATTTCCCTAGTTTATACTAAGTTCTTTTACAGGAACAAGCTTAGCTTTACTGTCGATTTTCAATCAAGGGTTTTTATCGCTCAACCCTGCCGTTAATTATCGATTTTGTTTATCGACTTGCAGGCAAGGTATGCCATTAAAGGGATTGATATCAAGTAGGTACAGATTTAGTGATCTTCATATCTAAGGCGCTAATAAAATTAACACCTTAAAAAGACAGACTAATGACTTAAAACTTAGACTTTAAAGAAGTGTTGTTGATAAACTTTTAGCTCGGCAATCGATTCTCGAATATCATCTAGCGCTAAATGTGCTCCTGTTTTAACAACCTTATCTAAAACCTCAGGCTTCCATCTGCGTGCTAATTCTTTAACTGTGCTGACATCTAGGTTTCGGTAATGAAAATAATCTTCAAATTCCGGCATGTATTTATTAATAAAACGTCGGTCTTGACCTATGCTATTACCGCACATAGGTGATTTACCTCTTGGTGCATACTGTTCAACAAATTCAATCGTTGCAGCAGTGGCCTCTTCTAAGCTCACTTCACTATCTCGACAACGCTGAGTCAACCCGGACTTACCGTGGTGCTCTATACACCATTCACTCATATTATCTAACACATCATCACTTTGATGAATCGCAAATACCGGCCCTTCTGCCAGAATATTTAACTGCTCATCTGTGACTATGGTAGCAATTTCTAGAATTACATCTACGTCAGGCTCTAACCCCGTCATCTCTAAATCAAGCCAAATTAAATTTGTATCGCTACAGGTCATAAATATCCTTTCAAAAATTGCACAAGCTTTACGGTTTGAATATCAGTATAATAGCTGACAAATACTTAGGATTAAATAAAATGATCAACTCTTGTGGCTAAGAAAAAATTAACCAAAGGTCAACAACGACGCATTAAAGCGAACCATGACAAAAAGTTGCGACCCAAAGTAGACAAAATACAATGGTCAGACGATGACTTAGGGGTTGCTCAACAAGGCGTTGTGATTAGTCGATTTGGTCAGCATGCCGATGTTGAAGCTGACGACAAGAGTATTTATCGATGTAATCTACGACGCTCTATTCGCTCTTTAGTGTGTGGTGATAAAGTACTTTGGCGTTTAGGGAAAGAAACCCAACATAGCATTCGTGGCATTATTGAAGCCGTGCATGAACGAGATTCAGTATTAAGTCGCCCTGATGTTTATGATGGTGTAAAACCTATTGCCGCCAATATCAGCCAAATCCTAATCGTTTCTTCAATCTTACCCGTCTTTAATAGTGATATTATCGATCGCTATTTAGTTGCTGCGGAACAAACAGGTATCACTCCTGTTATTGTGCTCAATAAAACTGATTTGCTCGATGATTTGTCAGACGATGAACAAAGTAACATTGAACAACAACTGCACATTTATCGTGATATTGGCTATCAAGTACTTTATGGCAGCAGTAAAACTCAAGAAGGCATTAGCAATATAAAAAACCAGCTATGCCAACATACTAGCATTTTTGTTGGTCAATCTGGTGTGGGGAAATCCACCCTCGTCAATGCATTAATGCCAGATTTAGACTTGATTACCCAAGAAGTATCACAAAATTCAGGTTTAGGACAGCACACGACTACGGTGGCGCGTTTGTATCATTTTGACGATGGTGGCGACTTAATCGACTCCCCAGGTATCAGAGAGTTTGGCCTTTGGCATTTAACACCTGAGCAGGTATACCACGGATTTAAAGAATTTGCGCCGTTTAATGGTTTATGCAAATTTAGAGATTGTAAGCACCAAAACGATCCCGGTTGTGCCTTAATAGAAGCTTGTGAGCAGCAACAGATCACAACTAAGCGGCTAGCAAGTTTTCAAAAAATAATTGCCAGTTTAGGCGAAAATAAATTAACTTCACGATTTAACGATTAGTAATCAATAGAAAAATAAAGGAAAGAAATAAGTGTCTTCACAGAACCACTCTTCAAATACAAAGCTAAGTGACAAAATTAAAATAGCCTTGCAATATGTTATGCCTAAACATGCCATATCTCGGTTAGTTGGTAAATTGGCCGCCGCAAAAATGGGCTGGTTAACCACTAAATTGATTGATGTTTTTATTAAGGCTTATCATATTAATATGAGTGAAGCTAAGCTTAAAAAAGCCAGTGACTTTGCCACCTTCAATGATTTTTTTACCCGTGAACTAGAAGAGGGTGCTCGTACAATTGATCAAGACCCTACTACATTATGCTACCCTGTTGACGGCGCAATCTCTCAGCAAGGAGATATAACAGAAGGCAAGTTAATTCAAGCCAAAGGCTTTGATTACAGCCTAACCTCATTACTCGGTGGTGATGCAAGAACCGCAGCGCCATTTCAAAAGGGCAAATTTTCTTGTATTTATTTAGCGCCAAAAGATTATCATCGAATTCATATGCCTATGGCAGCAACCCTGCGTGAAATGATTTACATTCCTGGTGAATTATTTTCTGTAAATCCATTAACCGCGAATAATGTCCCTGATTTATTTGCGCGTAATGAACGTGTTGTTACCATTTTTGATACCGAGCATGGCGCACTTGCCATGGTATTAGTAGGTGCAACCATAGTAGCCAGTATTGAAACAACTTGGGCAGGCACCATTACTCCACCGGCTGGAAAAGACATTTTTAGATGGCAATATCCGGCAAAAGGTGTAGATGCGATCACTTTTAATAAAGGTGATGAGATGGGACGTTTTAAACTTGGCTCTACGGTAGTTAGTACATTTGCACCTAACATGGTGAACTTCAGCGATGACGCGGGCCCTGAGACAGTAACGCGCTTAGGTGAGCACTATGCAACCCTAGTAACCGAAGCAGAGACTCAAGCAGCAAAATAAATAAATGCTTGCTCATTAAATCAACAACGTATAGGATAAATCCATACTAGTTACGACTATGTTCGTAACTCATACAATCATTTTCAGTAAGCGAACTCACATTAATATACAGGATGTGAGTCGTTAAAATAGTTCACATAGGAAACAGACATGGCGCGTGATAAATCAGCAGTAAAGCCAACAGAAGCCGAGTTAACCTTACTCAACATTCTTTGGCAAATGGGCCCCGCAACCGTAAGACAAATTCATGAAGCAGTTAGTACAACACAAAAAACTGGCTATACTACAGTGTTAAAGATACTACAAATTATGCATGAAAAATCATTAGTGATTCGTGATGAAACTAACCGAGCACATGTCTATGCTGCGGCAAATAGCGAAATGCATACGCAATCTTCTTTAATTAAAGATTTGATCAGCAAAGCTTTCGGTGGTTCAACTTCAAAACTAGTTATGCGTGCTATTGATGAGTCAACATCGGCGGAAGATATCAAGGATATTCGTCAATTACTCAACTCTTTAGAAAAATAAGATTTCTTAAATTATACTTAATAAAAACTTAAAATTTGATGATGCTAGAGCACTTATTTAATAGTCCTTTTTTATACAGCTTATCGCTGACCTTATTGCACTTTCTGTGGCAAGGACTGTTGGTGGCACTTGTATTAAAGTCTGCATTACTCATTTTTAATCATAAAAACCCTCAACTTCGCTATGCTTTATCAGCCCTAGCTATGTTGGCAAGCTTACTCTTACCACTAATCACCTTCAGTATCATTTACCGTGCAGAAATAGCACTATCAAGTACAAGTACTGTGGCGCTAACATTAACAGAGTTAATGCAAGAGCTTAAACAGCCTGATGGCCTTTTTAGTTACCAAGAGTTAAGCGCATTATTGCCCTCTCTGTTACCTTATATTGCACTATTATGGCTTGCTACAGTCACCTTACTCGCAGGGAAATTATTAGTAGAAATCTACAATGTTAATAAACTGCCTCAACAGCATAGTGTTGAGCCTAGCGCTCAGTTATCAGCGCGCTTTAATGAGCTTGCCAAACAAATCAACTTAACGATAACCCCCACCTTATTAATTTCATTAAAAGTGGATGTGCCAATGGCAATCGGTTGGCTTAAGCCGGTGGTACTTATACCTGCCAGTATGATAAGTGGTTTAAATTCAGCACAATTAGAAATGCTGATTTTACATGAGCTTGCTCATATTCGTCGTCATGACTATTTAGTGAATTTTTTACAAACCTTTGTTGAAATATTATTGTTTTTCCATCCCGCGGTATTATGGGTGTCAAAACAAATGCGAAATGAAAGAGAATATTGTAGTGATGACATAGCCGTACAACATTGTGGGGATGCTGTGGCTTACGCTCATACATTGGCTGATACCGCGTCATTGTGCACAAAAGCGCATCATAATCACACTATTCCCAGCATGGCAATGGCGGCATCAGGTGGTGATTTAAAACAACGCGTTATTCGATTAGTCGATCATCATTGTGCACCTCAAAACAACATCAGCAAGTGGTTTGCCAGTGCAACAATTATTTTTTCAGTTTTGCTGTTATCAAGCAAACAATTGCTAACGATGCCTTTATTAGATCTTTGGCATAATGAAACACCATTTAAAGCAAATAGTAGTTCAAGCACTAATATCAATAGTGACAAAAATATTCAGCAAGCGACTAACAATAAAATACTGCCAACTAGCTCTATTGCCCAACAACTATTAACGCCAAAAACAACAGATAATAATCAGACATTAATGGCTGAAAAAACCACGTCAAGGTCAAGTAAAATAACACAAGCTGTTTTGCCGCAATCAACCCCTTCACAAAATGACAAGCTTTTAGCACATCACAGCAAAACAAGTACACAGAGTTTAATTGACGAAGAAGATGCTGAGTTTTCCGCTCAATTAGACAACCTTGCAGCCTCTAAGCATAAGGTAGCCAATAAATTTACTGATACAGTACAAAGCGGCAATAGCTCTATGGTTGAGCAAGCTTTTGAAAAAACTGATTCAAACAATCAAAATGCTGCCAATAACAACCCCTACGCTAAAGCACTGGCTCAACTAGCAAACTCTGATTCTAATGCGAAAAAACGCTCTGTATTACCTATAAATAAGCAGGTTCAAGAAGCCACTTTAGTTACTCTAGACAACACTCAAAATACCAAGGTGCAAACGCCCGCTTTATTGCAAGAGAAGCCTGCAAAAAAATTACAAAATTCACAAAAAATGGATATGTTCACAACACAGCAAACAGTGTTAACTCAACGCTCACAAGCTACAGAGCAAAAGCAATTACTTACATTAGCACATGAAACAACGCCTGTTAGACGAAACGCTAAACAATTAAAATCAGTTGACCCTATTTATCCTAGCGTTGCTAAGCGTAAAGGGATAGAAATTGAAGTAAAGGTAAACTTTACGATTGATATTAACGGACAAATTAAAGATATTAAATTTGCCCGTCAAAATAAGATAAACTATTTCAAAAATGCCATACGTTCAGCAATAAAACAATGGCGATTTTTACCTGCAAAAGTAGGTGATAAGCCTGTAGAAAGCCAAATGTCTAAAGTGTTTGCCTTTAGCCTTCAGAGCTAGTTTCAGCTAACCTTTATTACGCTTTTCCATTATCTTTAACCATTTCTGCTGTTGCTCTGCTGAGAGTACATTAAAAATAGCATTTTTTGTTTTTGCTTTAGCTAAGGCAGCCTGTTCAAAGCTAGGCTGATAAGCGCCTTGAAGTGCAATAAAAGCCTGCTCATCAAAGTTTTTAGCCTGTACTAGTACCTTCACTTCTTTTTTAAATTGCTGTAGTGAAGCGTGTAATTCTTTATGCTGCTCTTTTGCTAAAGCTCTAATCGCTTTGATTTCTCCTTGCTGTTGCTCTGATAATGAAAGGGCTTTGATCATTCGCTTCATACTATGATCTTTAAACCTTTCACCACGCTGATGATGCTTAGGAGAATCAAAAGCGACATCATAACCTGATGCATTTACACTAGCAGTAGCTGAAACCGCCATTAAGGCACACAAAGCTGTTATTGAGCTAATAGCTTTCATTGATTTGATTATATTCATAATAAACTCCAAAGTTTCTGTGAATTGAAAAACTGATAACAAGTATAAATAACTCAATGCAAAGAAACGCAAGGTCAATGTAAAGATTAAGTAAAGGTTATAACTAGATTTATAAAATACCGACGAATAAGATAGTATATGCTTATGAGCCATTTACCCGTGAAACAAAATTGAATAAGAAACAGATATTACTTATTGACGATGATCATGAATTAGCAGAGCTACTGGTCGATTATTTAGCTCAGCAAGGCTTTATTGTGCATTGCTGCTTTGATGGGCAGTCAGGCTTAGAGCAAGCTTATAATAATAAATTCGATCTCATCTTACTTGATGTCATGATGCCAAAACTTGATGGTTTTGAAGTATTAAAAGCCCTCGGTAAAGAGCACAAAACACCTGTCCTTATGCTTACAGCCAAAGGGGATAATAATGATAAAGTGCGCGGTTTAGAGCTGGGCGCCGACGATTATCTTGCTAAACCTTTCCATCATCAAGAGCTATTAGCACGCATTAATGCCATTTTGCGCCGTATTCAATTAGTGAATCAGCAACATCAGCAAGCCTTACAACAAGACAGCACTAACTTATTAGTTAATAATATAGAGCTTAATCACGCAACTAGAACAGCTTATTGTCACAATAATATTATTGAGCTAACAGGTACTGAATACCAAATCTTAACATTACTGTTAGATCATCACGGGCAAATCATTAGTAAAGATACTATTTCAGAGCAAGTCTTAGGTCGAAAACTCAGCCCTTTTGATCGCAGTATTGATGTTCACGTCGGAAACATTCGCCGTAAATTTTTACCCTATTGCGCTGTTGAAAAAATCAAGACTGTCCGCGGTGCTGGCTATTTATTTTTAACTGGGGAAGATAGCTAAATTGACACTGAACAAAATATTGACAACATTTAAATCGTTACTATCTTCATTTACCATCAAGCTTTTTGTGTGGTTTTGGTTAATTGCAATAGCTTCTATTGTCAGTACCCGCTTTATTTCACAACAACTCTCCAGTGAAGCATTTAACAAAGTCGCCATCCAACCTGCCCTCCATGATGAACTACGCCAGCTGCATAGCACAGCCAAACGTATCGAACGTAGCAAAGTTAATAGCATCAATGAGCTAATTGAAATACGCCAAAAACGATTTGCTCAAACTCCCTTTAACATCTGGTTTAAAAGTATTGATAACCCACAAGAAGTGATGAGTATGTTTCCACTTCCCATGAGACATCAAGAAGCACTGGTGAATTATCTCAGTAACCAAAATTTTTCCCAACCTCAAATCTCTGCTTTTTCGCATACAAAATTAATAGGCCCCATTGTCATAAAAATCAATAACCAGCCATATCAACTTTTTATTTCCAAAAGGCAACATAAGCGTAATATTAGACAAATAGTACGAGATCTTCCTTATTGGGCTCGCATTGCAATTCCGGCCTTAATCAGCTTTATCTTATGCTTATTGCTAGCACACAACTTTAGTAAGCCTGTACGGCTTATTCAAAAGGCAACAACTAAATTAGGCCAAGGAGACTTTTCTACCCGTGTTAAAGGGATAACAAAGCGCCGAGATGAACTTGGACAACTTGCCAACAGCTTTAATAAAATGGCCGAGCAACTGCAACAAAACCAAAGTGCACAAAAACGTTTATTAGGCGACGTTTCTCATGAGCTACGTTCTCCAATGACCCGATTGCAAATGGCGTTAGGATTAGTGCAGCAAGAATCAACTTCTGAGCAAGCACGCGAGCAATACTTGCAACGATGCCAGAGAGAAATAGAGCGCTTAGATCAAATGATTTCAGATGTTTTAGCCCTCTCTCGCTTAGAAAACACAATACAAACAATAGAACCAGAGCGAATTAACCTCACATCACAGCTACAAAACATTATCAATGATGAACAGTTTGTTGCCGATAAAAAAGCAATCAAAATACAACTTTCTGCCCCAAGTGAAATCACGCTCTTAGCTGACAGTGTTCTCCTCATGAGTGCCATCAGTAATGTATTAACTAACGCTGTAAAATATAGCCCTGAAAACAGCACGATAGAAGTGAATCTATCAACACAAAAAAATGAGGTGAAATTGGTTATTAGTGATAATGGCGACGGTGTGCCTGAGCAATCGTTATCGCAATTATTCAGCCCTTTTTATCGAGTAAATCTTGCCAGAGATCGCAATACCGGCGGTACCGGTTTAGGACTCGCCATTGCTAAGCAAGCCGTGATTGCGCATAAAGGCAAAATTTTCGCTAAAAATAATGCAATCAGAGGATTATCTGTTACCATTCTACTCCCTAATATGTAATAAATTCACAGAGACTATTCACGGACATGAACACTGCTGCACTCAATAAAAAATCATCTATTTTTGCTAATAAATGGCTTAAAGTAATTGCTGCAACTTTTGTGGCGCTTTATCTCATTATTTGGGCGATTTCATCTCCCCTAAGTAAGCACTTTATTAAGCCCATTTTACTCGAGCATAAGCTATTTCTTTCCTCAGACAGTAGCATTAGCTATAACCCCTTTTTGAGTCAAGTGACCATTAGTGATTTAGCTGTATATCGCGGCTCAAAAGATGCGCCTGAAACAGTACTCTCTATAAATAAGTTCACTGTGCGTTTAACGTTATTTCGCTTATTGTTCGATAAAATTGTTGTAAGTAAATTCGAGCTAAACGAAGCTTATATTAAAGTTGAGAAGTCATCGGCTGATTTACTGGTTGCAGGCATAAATTTAACCCAGCCCCAAAGTAATGAAACAGACACTCCAGAAACACCAACAGAGCCTGAAGCTCAGTTTGCTTACCAACTTATACTGCCTAAATTAGCGATTAAGCAACTGAACATTGATATTAATAATGATGACAAACCTCATCAGTTTATTATCAATGAATTGATTGTAAGTAAATTAAAAGCCAACCAACAATCTCAACAAGCCAAGCTTAGCCTTGATAGTTTATTTGATAAAACTGCATTGGAATTAACGGCTGATGCCGACTTTACACAAGGCCAAGGTGAAATCAATAGCCAACTATCAATTGTCGACTACCCGATTGAAAAACTTCAACCTTATGTAGAAGAGCTATCAGATCTTAGCGGTTCGCTTTCTTTTTCGGCTAAGCAACAAGTCACTATTGCCCCTGAAGATATAAAACTACACATTAGCAAGGCTAAACTTAAAAATGAAAATTTAGTTGTTGGCTATCAGCAACAGTTTTTCAACCTTGAAAATTTAGAAAATACGATTAGTGATTTGAAACTGACTTTAGCACAAGGTGAAATTACAGATCTCGCCGGTACTGGACAACTTTCATTGAAAAATGCCGATATTCATTATGAAAAACCAAGTCAAAAATTAGCTTATTTTGAACACCTAGCGTTAAATGACATAGGCTTTAGCTTCTCTGATGGCCCACAAGTAAGTATAGCTGGGCTAGTCATTGATAATATTTATGGCTCGAAAAACCATGATACTGAGCTTCCACCTATAATGACATTAAAACAATTCAGCATCAGTGACATAGTCGTCAACAAGCAACAATTAGCCGTAAATGAAATTATTTTAGATAGCCTGCAAGGCGACTTGATTCTAGATAAAGAAAAAGCAGTTTCCAACTTAGTTACCTTGCCAATGACAGAAAAAGAAGAAGAAGAATTAAGCGAAGCAGTTCATGAGGTAGATAGGGAGATAAACACTCAAAAAGCAGACTATTTAATTTCTTTAAATGACTTTTCACTAATCAATGATAACCAGATAACAATACTTGATCACAGTGTAGAGCCGGTAAAAACGCGAAAGCTTTTCATCGATACCTTACATTTAGGTGCATTGAGCAATGCTAAAGACAAACAGGAGCAGAAAACACCTTTTGAAATTGTAGGCCGTAGTAATAAGTATGCCCATTTCAATTTTGAAGGCTTTACCCAACCTTTCGCGAGCAAACCAACACATCACTTACAAGGCTTCTTAAAAGAATTGTCGCTGCCAGCACTCTCTCGCTATATGAAAAAAGCGGTACAAATGGAGTTAAAGAGCGGCCAACTCAATACCGATGTTAACGTCACTTTAGCAGGAGAAGAACTTAACGGTAATGTAGTGATATTATTGCAAGGCTTAGAGACAGCTATTGCCAATAGTGATGAAGCGGGTGCTTTAATTGATCAAGGCGCCCTGCCATTTAATATGGCGATTAGTATGCTCAAAGACAGCAATGGTGATGTTGAACTTGATGTGCCTTTATCTGGCTCAACGTCAGATCCTAGCTTTGGTGTCAGCAGTATAGTGACATTAATAACTCAAAAAGCCATTTGGATGGCAACACAAGATTACCTTTTGACCACTTTTGTTCCTTACGCCAATATTGTTTCTGCCGCAATGAAAGTGGGTGAATTTGCCTTAAAACTGCGTTTTGATGACTTAAATTATCAAACAAAACAAATTGAGCCTAATGCGCTACAACAAGCATATCTGCAATCTTTTATAGCCTTAATGCAAGATAAAAAAGATACCCGAGTAAATATTTGCGCTATCAGTGTGCCTGCCGATATTGACTTAGCAGCAGGTAAAGAAATTACCGACAAAAAACATATTCTGCAACTTAAAGAGTTAGCTGAACAGCGAGAGTCAGCATTTAAGGACTATATCATTAAGCACGGCAATATTGCCTCTTCAAGATTACTGCTATGCGCTCCTAAAATAGACAGCAGCAAAGGTGCACAGCCCAGAATAGAGCTTTCGGTTTAAAGGCTTTTTACATATACAGTAATTATGTTTTACAAATTACGGTTACGCTAAATTGACTAACAAAGCTCTTTACCAATCCCAAGTTGGTATTAGAGCTTTTCAGTGCTATGTTTAAATAAAAAATAAGGAAAATGTTGTGAAGCCAATGGATCAACGGGACAATTTTGTCTACCTTACGTTTGCCCTAGTACTGTTATTATTAGGCACAGCATTAGCCCAGCAATTTTTTGATGTTTCAGTTCAGCGGTTAATGCAATCAACAACTGTCATTACGTTAATTGTTGCTGTCTGGGGCGTTAAATCCAAAAACTTTATTTTACGAAAAGCCTTTATTTTTCCGCTAGCCATATTATTTGTATCAATGACAGCTAACTGGCTTGATAACGCTGGTTTTGATCAATTCTATTTATTTCTCTTACTGTGCTTTTTCATTTCTACCGCTTTTAAAACAGCCAAACAAGTTTTATTTACTGGCCACATTGACACCAACAAAATACTCGGTGCAATTTGTTTGTACTTATTACTAGGGCTAATTTGGGCGGTACTATACACCTTATTGCAACTTGATTTACCGGGATCATTTCAAGCGATGCAACAAAACAGCCAATGGTTTTTACTATTCCCCGATTTTGTCTATTTTTCTTTTGTTACCATGACAACATTAGGTTTTGGCGATATCTCTCCCGATTTGCCCATTGCTCGGTTTTTAGTTTATTTAGAGGCGATTGTCGGACAATTCTACCTTGCCATATTAGTGGCTAGCCTTGTAGGCTCGAGAATTTCAGCCATCACCAATAAACACTAAAACGATAATCAAGCGAATGATAAGCACAAACTTTTTGCTTGATGATTAACAGTAAAGCAAGCGACTTCCTATCGAGCAACTGTATAAACCCGTTTTCCCTGCCAACCTTGCAATGCTATAGGCATCATAATAAGCAAGATGCCAATTGCGGTGTAAATGTCTAACGATTCATTAAATAACCAATAACCAAAAAGCACTGAGAATAAAAGACCACTATATTCGGCAATTACAGCTGCGCTGGCATCTGCTTGTCTAAATGCCATAACCACACAACCTTGATATACACCGACAGTGATCGCGGAGCAAACACCTAGTAAAAGTAGCTCTTGTAACTGTTGAACACCGATTGATTTCCAAGTAAATACAACCAATAAAGTTGTAACTGGCAATGCACACACATTAGTCCATAACATGACGCTAGCAACTGAGGTGCTCTTTGGTAACTTCACCACCAATAAATTAAAGCCGGTAATACTCAGTGCAACCACAAACGCTACAAGCGCTGCCCAGTGTAATTGATCAGGGCGTAAGGCAATCCCAACACCAACAAAACCAATCAAAGCATTAATGACTCTATTACGACGGATCTTTTCTTTAAGCCAAACAAAGGCCACTAGAACGGTTAATAGCGGCGCGGCATAAAAAATCACATTCGCAGTAGCAAGGGGCATGTTTAGCAGGGCTATTAATGTGCAGCTTGCACCGATAATTCCTAGATGTGCACGTAAAATATGTATTTTTAAAGCGCCTGGATACCTCTGTTCTGGGGCTTGCTTCCATAAAAATGGCAAGACCAGAATGATTGTCGCTACTTGGCGTAACCACAGATATTGGAATATCGCGCCATCATTGCCAAGCGCCTTAACAAGAACATCTGTTAGTGTGGCAAAAAGGTTACCAAGTACCAACAACACCATTGCCATCAATAGGCCGGTTGACCATTTCATTACCGTAAGACTTGTGGTTGCGCTTCTCTAATCATAGCAACATGATTGATGCCATCTTCTAAGTACACATCTGAGACAGTAGCAAACCCTTGTCGCGCATAATATGCCTGGAGATGCTCTTGAGCAGAGATTTTGATCGGCAATTCTGCATTTTGTCTCAGACATTGAGCTATTCCCTGCTGCAAAAGCTGATGTCCAGCTCCTTGGCCTCGCACTTCGCTGCTAGTAACAACTCTACCAATGCTTTGGTATTCAGGATAAGACACGCCCTTAGGCAATATTCTCAAATAAGCACTTAATCGGTCATTCTGGTAGCCCAGTACGTGCAGTGCTTGGGGGTGACGATCTTTATCATCAAGATCTTGATAATAACAATTCTGTTCAACAACAAAGACTTCACTACGTAATTGTAATAACTCATACAACTCGTTCACGGTTAACGCTTCAAAATTTTTAACTATAAAATGCATTGTGGCTTTTCCTCATAATTAAGCAGAGTATATGAGAAGCCAAAGTTTGCCTCATTAACTTATGTTAATTTAAGACGACTTTTTATGCGGCTATAACTGATAGGAGTCATCCCTAAATATGAGGCGATTAGATAACCACTAATACGAGGAACCAAAAAGGGAAAATTACGGTAAAAGGCCATCACACGTTGCTCAGGGTTTTGCAGCAATAAAAACGCCTCTTTTCGCTCCTTAACCAATATATGTTGTTCCATTTGCTGATGATGATAATTAGTCCATTGCACATCATTATCAATCAACCGTCGATACTCTTTGACGGGTATGCGTTGCAGCTGGCAATCCTCAATAGCAACAACGCTATAAGGTAAAGCTTCATCACTGAGTAAACTAGACAAGCCGTAAATCACATCGCCTTCCCAATAGAACTCCTTGGTAAACTCTTTGCCCTCAGCAGTGACAAAATATGCACGTAATAATCCTTGCTCAAGCCAATAGACATAATCGGCTTTATTACCACTGCTAAACAAGTGTTCGCCGACCATTAACTGAAACGGCTTAAATTCAGAGTGTTGCTTTTGCAGCTGACGCAACTGCGCTGTTATACCGTGCACTTATATTCCTTATCTCCAACGTAAATACGGGCTGTTAATTGTTAAATTATCAACAGTGATAGTGCTAAAGCATCATTTTTGATCTACTTACCATCAACCAATAATTACTCAGTTTCAAGCAACTCAGTCAAATAGGCTACCTGTTTCGTCAATGTAGCTACTTGTTGCTCTAAAGTGGTGATTCTTTGCTCAAATGGATTTGTATTCTCTGAGAGAGGCATGTCAGCTTGAGAGTAACAAGGAGCAGCTAGGCTACTTTCCTCAATATCCGAAAATAAGTGAACATAACGCGATTCTCGTTTTCCTGGCTCACGTTCCAGTTTTTTAACCAGTATTTGTCCCTTAATATCTTGCAGTTCGTTTAAAGTGGTTTCCACTTCACTAACATCGGTAAAATCAGCTAAACGATTAGTTCGCGTTCTTAGCTCTCCTGGAGTTTGAGGGCCTCTAAGGAGTAACACGCAAATAATTGCTCTTTGTTGCGGTGTAAACTGTAAACTGCCAAACTCGGTATTACAAAAGCGGTGAAAGTATTTGTTTACCCGGCTCGAGGCTTTGTGATCGACCATTAACTGATTCATTTGTACCAGTTCATCGACTAGGTTTTGAACCTCATTTTCGGTGAGTGACAGCACAGGCTCACGATTGCTTTTTTGATTGCAACCAGTGAGTAGACCGTTTAAAGACATCGGGTACTGTTCAGGAGTTGTGGTTTCTTTTTCTAACATTACACCGATAATACGGCATTGCTCTGCGGATAATGTGATCATTTTGAAGGCATCCTTATAAAATAGCTATCAATGTTATAGCAAGCAATATCCATCATTACTATGTAAACAGGTTTAATTGCTCATAAAAAAGCCATAACTGAGTATGGCTTTTGTAAGTAGCAAAAAGTTTGATGACTATTCAATATTAGCAATCTGCTTATTGATTAATAAAATCATATTCAATTAAGATAAGGGGGGTAGGGAGGGGTTTTCTATATTATTATTTGTTGTGCCCACCTTTTTGCCCACCATAGTGTGGTGGCTTATACTTTCATTTTGGTGATAAAGTGATCTAGTATTTAAATCCATAACACGAATAAAGCAAGTGATAATATTAAGCTAAGAAAAGCTACCCAATCAGCAAACAATAGGCCTCTTTTCAATTTTGAATATCTATTGCCTAGAGCCCGATCAATCTCTTTAACTCTTTGATAACCTGTAGGGTGTTCGGATTTTAACCTAATCATTAAGCCTGTAAATTCTGTCTTTATGGCCTCTAGTGTTGAACGTTGAATAGTGGTGATTTCACGGATATAAACATAAATAAATAAACTTAGAATTACTAATCCTATATTCTGATTTAGAGCTTCCATCGCTTTATATGGCTCTTTAATAGAGCTCAGTATTTTA
Source organism: Colwellia sp. (assembly GCA_026196955.1). Taxonomy (GTDB): domain Bacteria; phylum Pseudomonadota; class Gammaproteobacteria; order Enterobacterales; family Alteromonadaceae; genus Colwellia. The sequence goes on from JAPHTO010000038.1 coordinate 40,428, forward strand.
ATTTGACTAAAAACTAAAAATATACTTACAGGCAAAGTTAGTAATTTATTAGCTACTTCTGAAAATGCAGTGTTTAATTTAGCAACATATTCGCGATTTCTTTCTTCATATTCACGCCTTACATTTTCAAATGAAAAGTTTGCTGCAAAGCTTCGATAACTCTCTTCGAAGCGGAGTGAAAACTCATCAAAACATTGGATTAAATGTTCTAACGCATTTTTATTGCCAATACGTGTACAAAATGATGCTAGGGTTTCTTTTAATATATTTGCTTTTTCTTCTTTATGCCCTTCTTCGGTTAGTATGTTCTTTAATATTAGAAAACCACTTAATTCAGAAGAAAGAATATCTGGGTTGTAACCTTGAGTTGGAATTATTACACGAGTACGGTGTAAGAAAATAAACTGATGATGCTCTTTATGATCTACAAATCTTTCTAAAAGCATCAGTAATTCTGCTATTTGTAAAAAGTGATTCACCTTTGGCGGTAAAGGATCTTTAGGATATAAATATGAGCCCTTACCTTCATTATCGTAAATTAAAAATTTGGTGGGAGGAGTTATGCTGTTGTTACCATATTGAATGAGTTCTTCAATATTTTTTGCAAAAAAGCAATCTTTAGCTCTGTATTTACTTAATGGAATATTTACTTCTGCTATATCGCCAATAAACCTTTCATTTAATTGATTAAATTCAAATATACTACCTTCAATTTCACAAGTACTTCCAATCATATCAAGCTTTTCAAGTAATCTTAAAGATTCGATAGTGCTTTTATCCAAACGTAAAAAGCCCACCAATTCGTCCAGTTCATTGAACTTTGGATTATCTAGACATTTGATAAAATTGTTTAGCTGCTCTAATTTACTCATATACATAGCATGATGAATTACAGAAAATAATTCAATAAATTTTAAATTTTGTAATTAACCAAGCTTTAACTGAGTGATTAAATTGTCTGGTATTTCGTTAATAGTTAGCGAGTTTTTACCATCAAAAATAATAGTTTTGTTTAAAAGTTCTCTAGAGAAACTAAGACTCAAATTTTTATTTTTACCACTATAGCGAGTGAAAGCTCTTAACTCTCCTGAGTCTATACCAATTTCATTATTCAAATTATAAGGGGTATTTTGAGCAACAACTATCATACCTTCTGGCTTTTTGGGAAAAACATGCTTTGCTAAGTGTTCTAAATTAACTTTTTCGCCATCTTTTTTACATTGAAGGCAATACTCTTTTGCCTGTTCATTTGCACGCGTTGACTGATCGAAATCGTAGTTTAGTTGTGTTGCATAAGCGCTAATAACTTTCACTATCGCTTTAGTGTCGGCTTTGTAGGCGGTAAACTCTTTACAACCAATAAAGTCTGAAAAATAATCTCTCATCTCACTAGATTTCTTTCCAAGCTTAAAGGCTAGGTATCGTAATTGTTTTCCTTTTGTCCATTCTGTCAAATTTATACGAGCAGCTAAATGTAAATGTTCTAAATCTAGTCGTTGGCTCTCATTAAAATCTAATGATTCGTTAAGCGTCATTCCTGTAGTCATATTAAGTAAAACTATAGATAAGAAATGCGTTTCAGAACGTACACTATGATAAAAAACGAGGTAACCCCCAGTTGCATTGGCTGCCTTTTCTAAATGTGAGTATGCAAATAGTTTAGTTAATTTATCAGTAAGTAAAATAAAATCATCATAAGCAGTACCATTAAAAGAAGCGGCCAACATTTCTGCAAAACGAGGGGGAAGTTCATCAGGGTTTTGATCGTGAGCAAAGCTCCCTGAACTCAACCCTGTCTCATTGAAAAGCTTAACCAGCTTATCTACAACTCCCTCTGATAACCCTTCTATAGGATTTTCATTTTTTCGAGTTTTTACTATAAGCTTTTTAGGTGAACCTGCTTTTGTTACCTGATGCACGATAAAGTGTTTAATAGTCATTAAATATCCTTTTAAATGATTAATGATCAGTACTATTTATTTTATAGAACATGAATAGTACTAAAATGTATTTTTAATATCTTATTCAATATCATCATAAAGTTAGTGTAAGGAAAGTCTTTCACTTACACTCTTTATGGATATGTTTTAGGTTGCTTGGTAAGAACAACCAAGCAGAGAAAAGGCTAGGCTTGTAAAGCTAGCGGAATAACAGGTTCGCCCGCTAGTTCCATGTTTTCTGCTTCCCAAGTATCTAGTTTTGCTTGCATATTGATCCAGACAGCAACACCCGTACCTGTTGCTTCGGCTAAACGTCTAGCCATCGCGTGAGAGCATTTAGCTTTCCCATTTGAGAATTCACTTAATGCCTTTCTAGTTACTCCTAAACTTTTTGCTGCTGATGTAATAGATATCCCTCTCTCATCCAATATTGTGAATTTAAAGAATTCACCGGGGTGTGAAGGTTTTCTAATTAGTCTCATTTTTTTCTCCAAAAAGCCTTTACTTCAATTTCCTAATGTAAAGACTATTGCTACTTTTGCATATCAATTATGCAAATTTTGTAGAGGAAAAGCGTCAATTCGCTTTTATTTTTTTTCCATGATAATCAAGGTAATCGAGCAATACAGCCCCATCTTCTTCAATTTGAAATGTAATTCGCCAGTTACCATTGATTTCAATACTGTAAACCCCTTTTCCAGAGCCTTTTTTCTCTGAAAACTTTCTTTGGTAGACTGCTTTTAAATCCTTAGGATGATGTGAGCCATCAATAAAATCTAACGCCATACCAATTTTTTTTACGTGGTTGGGGTTTATACCACTTTCATCATTATTGTAGTAATAACTCTTAAGCTTGTTACTCTTAAAACTCTTGATCGCCAATTTTCTACCCTCCAACATCTTCGTGTAATATTGTGAAATATATTTGTAATTAAGTTCATAATTGTTCCTATTGTTTTTAGTTTTGTTATCAACAAGCACGTTCCTGAACTATCGAATACTTATACGTTTCACATAGAAGGCTGATCATTAGTAACAGGAAGAATTGTAACCTGTTACGTGTCGGGTGTCAATATTAAGATTGACTATTTATTTTACAGCTTCACCTAAGATTTTTATTGTGATGCGTCACAGTATGATTTCAATAAAGGATCTTGGTGGAGTCTAAAACTTTTTAATTTCGCGCGCATAGAAAAATGTCTAGGGGTACGGTCACTATACTATAGGATGTAGAGATTTTACCTCCCCCTCATAAATATCTACCATTTGAATTGTCTTTTCTACCACAGAGCGGACATTATGCAACTAGCGACAAACATTGTTTCGGATTAGGTTTTATATCGATAACGCCATAGTCTCTTGCATGGCATTTATTGCCCATAGTACTTTTTACTAATGGAAATATTCAATGCTCCACCATCATACAAACAAGAAACTCCTATTTTAAGTTTATGCACATGGTCATAATAAACATGGGAATGCGTCCGTTTTATTACCAATTCTAAGTTGTCTGAATTAATACCTGAGGCTAGTAATAAAGTTATAGAATTAAAATCTTTTTTATGCTGCATGGGATAGTTTCTTGAAAATCAATATCCACGTAACTTATAAAATTATTATTAGATTCTAATAATAATTTATGAGGTTTCTCTTCTATGATTATATTACCTACATCATTTGCTTGTGTGGCTAAAGCTTTAGAAACCTCATTAACTGGTTTTCCAATGAATTGATAAGGGTGTTGGTATTGTTGAGCTAACGGGGTAAGCGGTTTTTCACTCCCTTGACCACATCCGAATAAAAGTACAGTGGGTAAAATTAATATAAGGTGCTTCATAGCTTTCCTTGATGCCTAACGCCCATTTAAAGGGGCTAGCAATTGTTTGCTAAAATGTGTAACGAAGTAAAGCCGAGCAAACTGTTAACAGCCCCACTTTAAATTATTGTTATGTTTCACTTTCTCCATCGGGATACAATTCATCATAGATGGCAAGTGCATTATTTCTAGTTTTCCCCACAATATAAAGTAACCCTAACTCAGCAAAGATAAAAACACCACCAAACCATGAACCGAATAGTTTAAAGAAGAACGATGTGACATTGATTTCTGGAGTGTTATTAAATGAAGCGGCGATAATTGAACTAATAGGTAAAATGAGAATTACAACAAAAAAAGCAGTAAGCAGGCTAGTGCTGATTTTTAAAAGTTGCTCTGCATGAGCTTCTTGAGCTTTTCGACTTCGTTCAGAGTTTTTCATACACCAATCCTTGTGTGAAACATAACACCCAAATAATGGGCAAATAATTGTTGGTAAAAATAGCGACGTAGGAGCAAAAGCCAACAATTATTTGTCCATGTTTATTTTCTTATATGTAAGTTATTCCACCAAAGTAACAGCTAAGCCTATAAGAGCTATAACTATGGCAATTACCGTTAAACGATTACTTAAATTCCACTGGCTCTCTTTAGTTGCAAGATTTTCAATTGCTGCATATTCAGGGAAATTAGTTAAAATATCTATAGCTTCTGCTGAAAGATTAAAGCCTCCTGCTACCTGATATTTACTTCCTTTACCACGGTGATTCATCAAGAAGGGCTTAGTGTTTGCTGTATGAATTAAGTCTCGATCTAACATACTTCGAGCTACTTCACAGAAGTAATCAAACTCTTCATCACTCTTGAAATTATCGCGATTAATTACTTTACTCTTTTGCAATAATTTTAAAAGTTTAAACTCACTCTCGTTTACCACAGACTATCCTTGCTTACCTAAAGCCTCGTTAAGAGGCAATAAAAAATAGCTGGCTATAATTAGCGACGAAGGAGCAAATAGCCAACTGATATTTGTCCTTTTAAACGACTTGTATGCCTACTTTGCCCACATACAATTAAACATTTCAAACAGAAGGTCTGAAAGCTCTTCTTGGTAAATAACAACTTCAGGTGAAACTCTCCAGCCCAAGCCTTTTTCTCCCATTCCTGCATATGCTATATCAAAGTCTGTTTTTTTGTTCCTCTTACTTGCTTCAAGCTTTGCCATTGGCATACGCAAGCGTTCAAATATTTTTTTTACTTCGATTACTTTTTCTCTGCTCTTGGTTGAAGCTTGGGTTTCGTCTTCCCATAATCTTTGAGCTATCATTCTGACTAACTCATATGCCCCTAATACCCATAAATGAGCTTTAATTTGGTGTCGTTCTAAAGCTAAAATACCATTTTCATCAGAAATTGGATTGTTTTTAGTATCAAAAAGATCGGATTTCCTAATCCCTCTTAACTCTGCATCAACTATACCAAGCATTTGGATGTGGTGAGGTAAATGGGTATCTTTTTCTGCTCGAACCCATCTAAAGCTTTTGGTTACCCATTTTTCATATACAGAATAGTCCATAACACTCCTTGTAGGTTTAGCAGTATATTATGTAAGCTTCTCAATAATGTCCGTCACATAATAATTATTTAATTTATATCAATATCACATAATTTCAAACTTTTTGAAACACAAAAATTTAATCTTTGTCAATACCCGGATATTAGTGAGAAGTCTCAGCAATATGACATGATTTACTCATTAGAAAATCTATAGCAAAAAACTTATTATTAAAGTCAACTATGCGCACATAGAAGACAATGTAAAAATGTGACGCGTCACACCTCAACTATTACTCTTCGATCTTGGTGGCATCAGAAGTTTTTAATTGCGCGCACGTAAAAAAAAGTCTGAGGGTACGGTCACTATACTATAGGCTGTAGAGGTTTCACCTCCCCCCCCTATACAACCGTTATATATAAAGGTCTTAGCGATATGCTCACTTATTAATGCCAACATCAACTAACTAATAAATTCACTAATTATTAGGTGAATTATTGTCACTTTTACACAAAAAAAGTACCTTTTTATGCGTAAATTAATAGTTATTGGGGGGATATTTATTGCTTTTATCTACTTTTTCTGTGGTTTTTAAGTACAAATGAATGTTCCCAACTAGGCATATGTGAGGTTAATTGATGTTCAAACTAGACTTATGCTTATATTTTTCCTGAGCTGTTTTAGCACTATGGTACTTAATACATATGGCCTCTAAATGACTTTCTACATCACTACCACCAAGAGCTTTAGCAATTAAATGGTCGACTTGCTTTGCTTCTGTTACTACGATATTTCGTAAACATGATTGGCATAAGTTCTTATCACGAGCAAAACTTGTTCCCTAAGATTTTGCCACTGCGAACCATAGCCTCGTTGAGTAACCGTTCGCCTTTATGGTGCTGCGCCCAATGCTTTGTACTCGCCGCTCCTTGGCATTTTTCACAATAGCCAGAACCATAATAAACACCAACCCTGCAACCTCTACATGGTCTACCTGTTTTACGTACTGACATACAGCTCCCCAAACAAAATAAGTTTTACTCTCTTAACTTCCACGAGAAAGTGTCTAGGCATACATAATCCCCACGAGTACCTATTTTTCCCGCTTTCAATAAACGGCTGCCTGTTACTGCAATGTTATCTCCCATTAATTGAGCATTTTCGACGGAAATTGCGCGCTTTCTTCCAAATAAGTCTACGTAATCAACAATATCTCCAAGTTTTCCTCCGAGTTTTGCTAATGCATATACTAATACTAAATTATCTCTCTCCGCTTCCAATTCTTCATTAGCCCGATTCAAAGCAATACTGATATCGTTCAATTTATTAATAAAGTTTTTATTCTCTTCACCAATATCCAAATCTAAAAATTTAACTAGATTATCCGAGTGTTCAATAATGCTTTCCCACTCAGAAACTCTATCTAAGATTTCACAATAAACTTCCTCAGCTTCTATAGCCTTTTTCTTAAGTTCTAACATTTTTAATTCCCTCATATTCAGTACAAGTTATTTGAAAGTAATTCGCTTAATTTTTACACCTAGAAATCTGATTTCTCACTCCTCTTTCATACTGAATAAAATCAAAATTTAGTAAAAGTGACACAGAAAAACCCCGTTTTCGTCTGAGTCAGATGATTAAAAAACAAACACAAATTTCATACTGCTTTATTATTGATCAATTACTTAGCTGATTATTTGTTTGAAAAACAAACAAAACAGAGTGGCAAAAAACTTTTTGAGTTTTGACAATTTTTCACGCGGGCTTAGGCGTCGGTCTAGATTGCATAAAGCTGTAGAGATTTGACCCTCCCCTCCCCCTTATAAAATATAAAAACGGGCTTGGTTAGGGGCTACCCTAATAGCTTAAATTTAATAAAATCGGTTCATAAATATTTGTTGCCGAATGACTGAATTGTAAAAGGGTAACGGGAAACAAACGTTACCTTGGTTTTGCGTTTCCCAAGTAACCCGCGTTTCCCTTTGTACCCTCTACAATGAAAAGAAACTTTCCATGCCTACTTAAAAACCTGAATCAATTGATGCTTCATAAGTACATCCAAGCTCAGCAATAGTACTTTTGATATCATCTCCTGTACTATCTGCGTATAACGATTGATGAAAATGCTCTTCATCTTTAGAGTAATAACCACAAAAGAATACGGCCTCTACATGTTCAATGTTTTTTATTTTTAGGTGAGCAAGTAAACCAAAGAAATTAAGCCATTGAGCTTTGCTAATAACTTTAGCAAAATAATCACTAAGCTCTTTCCCTCTATATTTCTTTATAATAAATACCGCATCAAGACTACAAGTTAAGAACAATGTTCCCTCGTCCTTTGTTTCTGGAGCTTCTGAAGTTGACTTTGCAAGTCCTAACCAATCTTCGACACTAGCCGTATTATGACAAAGGCCTATTAATTCATTTTCACACCACAGTTCAAAATTATTATCTCGTTTAAAATACAAATTACTTATTACTGGTTCGCTATCACTTAGTTCATCAATAAATTGTTGATAACAAGCTTGCTTTTGTTTGCTAGAGGCCATCCCCCTTGTGACACTTAATAAGTACGATTCACACCTAATGTTTTTCCAATTTTCAAACGATAGGGTTTGTTTATTCGATATTAACTCTTTCTTAATATACATCTTACCAGCCTTCTTTGTTCATCACTTAAAACAGTAATGTTTTTAAATAGTTAGTATGTTGTTTGGACTTAACGTCAACCTAGTTATTACAATAAGAAACAACAAGTTCATTCATATCTACAATTTATCAATACAATACAAAATGTTAGCTCTAGTTTTGGACGTAACGTGTAAACTGTCTAAATCTAGCTCCCCCCAAATAATGCTTTGTCACCAACCTCAAAAGTATCAACCAAATCTTGCTCATTATTATCAATATAATTAATAGTTATTGATGGTTTACTGTGGTTTAAAAGCTGTTGTAATTCTTCTAACGTTACCCCTGCTTGCTGCCTTAATCTTGAACCTGATTTACGTAATGAATGAGTTCCTAGATTCACTCCACCTAAGCGGCCAATTGAACGACGCCATTTAATTACATCAACCTCAACTTCGGTCATCCAAAGCCTGATCTGCAATAATCAAACAGGACAATTTAATAATGGAATATAATCCAATTATTGAGGTGTTAAATGACAAAACGAACAAACAGAAACTACACGACTGA
>JAPHTO010000081.1 GCA_026196955.1 Colwellia sp.
AGAGTAAAACGTTTTTAGCCGAATCCTTCGGACAGCGTTTGTTGGTCATTTTTACGGCGTTATCACCTTTTTATGTGGAACAACCACATTACAAAGGCTTTACCTTGTATAAATACCCAACAAATAGCTGCAAAAACAATCTCGAAAGTTCAACAGACCCTAATGCTCGAGTAACCCGCTCGACGTAGCAATTAATGTACATTATTCACCTGATATCCTGACTTACAGCATCTAGATATGTCCCTTCCCAAGATAACTTAGTGGTTAACATATCGCTCTGTTTACAGTTGCGGGCACAGTTGTGGACTTTCACCACATTCCCAGCTTCACTTTTAACTATGCTTAAACATAATATAAAGATGAAATTGAATAAGACATTATTTTATTAATGGCGCGATTATCAACAGCTAGGGCAAAATAGCAAGGTTTATTTTTGTCTCAGATATGCCACAAAAACATAAAAACCTATTTTTTGCTGGCACGTTAAACAATTACATTCACATTAATTCACTATAGACATAACCAGTTAAAGCATCAGCTTTGGCCAAGCCTTACCTTCACTATCAATCAATATTTGAATATGAATTAATGCACCGTAAGGAACATCTATGTTAGTCATGTGCGTAGTGCCCGGTATGGGAAGCTGTAATACTTTAGCTAACAAGTACCGAATAACGCCCCCATGACTTAATACCAGTATATTTTGCTCGTTATTGTTACCGTGGGCAGTTTGATGAAACTCTGCTAATAGGTTGCGCCAAAAATGCTCAACACGTTCCGTAAAGCTCTCCATAGACTCACCATTGGGTGGTAGACATCGCCAAGGGTTTTGCCAGAAGGCCCCAAGCGTAGGGCTCTCTTCATCCGATGAGGCTTGGGCTTGCCACAATGTTTGATAACGCTTACCGTCCCAGTCACCAAAGTCCATTTCTTGCAGTTGTGAAGAAACTTGCAGCGCAAGCTCATGTTGTTGGCAGTACTCTTCGGCAAATATCCGACAACGACGCAGTGGAGAGCTATAGCAAGACGAAATTTTAGGGAGCTTATTGGTAGCCGCAATGAGCTGCTGCTTTCCGAGATCTGATAGTGCAATATCAGTTCGTCCACAAAGAATGTCTTTTTGTACAAGCTCACCATGGCGTAACAAATAAAGATTAAATTCTGACAAGCTAATAATCCAAACTAGGCTAAAAATATTTAGCACAGTGTAACAAATAAGACCGTAATATTAATAAAATACCGCTCCACGATAAAATAAAAACAGCTTCTTTAGCACTTAACGCTCTTGTTAAAGCTATGAAAAATATAGCGACAATGCCGCTCATAAAACACTATGCACCGCAAAAGCTATGCTATAGTCAAATTACAAGTCGTGGATAGGGTATTGTTATCAAATTTCAAAAAGCATACGGGCTTCTTGTCATACTGGCGTTAACGAGCAGTTTTACATACGGCCAAGAAGTGCGAGTTTATAAATATAAATCCGCTAAGGGTGTTACCTCATTTTCCGATATTGAGCCTTTAAATACTGACTTTAAAGAAGTCAGAGTAGGTTGTTACGCCTGTGATTTAGACTCTCACATTGATTGGCACAATGCTAAACTGTACTTGAGGCAATACCACCAAGATATCTTGGCAGCAGCGCGACGCCATAATGTAGAGCCTGCTTTTATTCGCGCGATTATCCATGCAGAGTCCCACTTCAATGTTAATGCAATATCAAAACAAGGTGCACAAGGATTAATGCAGCTTATGCCTGATACTGCCAAAGCCCTCGGCGTTAATAATGCCTTTATTGCCAAGCAAAATATTAATGGTGGTGTGAAACACTTATCTACATTACTTAAAAAGTATCAAGGTGATAAACGTTTAGTCACTGCCGCGTATAATGCTGGTGAAGGCGCGGTAAAAAAATACGCAGGCATTCCTCCTTTTGCCGAAACAAAAGTGTATGTTGAACGGGTAGCAATCCTTCATAAGCGCTATAAAAAAGCGATCAGCCTTTAGCTTATATAGTTATACCGAGTTAGGTTAGTTAACGAAAAACAAAAAAGGCGCCAACCTAAGTTAAGCGCCCCTTGTTAATCTTCGACTAGATTAAAAATGTACGGTTGCCCCAGCGAATACACCTTCAAAAGTGATATCACTGTACAAATCATCTACATCATTGAGCTCTAATTTCAAACCACGGTAGCCCAGTGTAATATCAAGATCCACAGCAAGGTTATCAAGTACTGCATAGCTAACCCCTATTTGGTAATCGTAAACGGTATTATCGTCATAAGATAAGAAATTTGCTTCTGCAAAAACGTTAAAACCTGTAAATGGCAAACCAACAATAGTATTAACATAAAATAATGGAATTATGCCTGAAACAGACAGATCACTACTTTGTGAGGTAGCTTGCTCAACTACATTAATTTGACTATCTAAATCGCGCGCTGTAAGGCCAAAGTCAAAGGTTAATAAATCATTATCAAACACTTCGTAGTAAAAAGTGTAATCTACAAAGCTTGCATCAAAGGTGGTATCTAATTGAGAATTAGCTGTGTATGTTTCCCCTTCAAAGGTAAAACTTCCTGTCAGCGTAGTACCACCAATAGTATCAAGGGTTGTTGAGGCTATTTTTACGTTAGGAATTAATGGAATTGGATGCTCAAGTGCAACAAAAAAGCTGCCTTGGTTTTCATCATCAAAGTCAAAAACAGCTTGATCAAGCTCTCCTTCACCAAAGCTACCTTCGGCTTCATTGGCCCACATTTGACCGCCAATATAGAGGCCTAATAAGGTGTCTGCTTGTGCGGTAGTACAAAGTAATGTTGTTAAGCTTGCAGCTAATATTGCTTTTTTCATTATGTTACCCTTTTCTTAGTAGTTCATTTAAATCGATTAATGCGGCATTGGCACGTGAAATATAGTTAGCCATGACTAAAGAATGGTTAGCTAACACACCAAAACCATCGCCATTTAGCACCATTGGGCTCCATAGCGTTTGTTGGCTTGCTTCTAGCTCTCTTATTATTTGTTGCAAACTGATTTTAGCATTTTTATTTTCTAATACACTATCAAAGTCAATTTCAATCGCATTCAAAAAATGCAATAACGCCCACGCTGCGCCACGTGATTCATAAAAAACATCATCAAGTTGCCACCAGCTAGTTCTGAATTGTGAATGAGATCCTTCATAGCTTGATTGTTGTGCTTGATTATCCCCAGCCAAATCGGTATTAATTTTTTCTTTACCAACACTAGCACTTAGTTTTTGTGAATAACTACCTAAACGCTTTTGTACTTCATCTAAATAGGAGGTTAAATTATCGGCGCGCGCATAAAACTGAGCATGATCATCTTTAATCTTGCTAATACCAACCAAAGCATGTCTATATTTATATAAATTATCAATAGCTTTTCTATATTCTGACTCTGCACTTGGCATCGCCCAGCTTCTATGATCAATATTGAATTTAGGCTGTGCTTTTTTAACATGGAGGTTTTCTAAGGACTGAGATTGAGAGCGACTAAAATCTTTACGTAAGACTAACGCCATATCACGAACCATCTCTAACACGCCAAACTCCCAAGCAGGCATGTTATCTAAAAAGACTGACGGAGGTAGCGCATCATTAGATAAATATCCACCCGGCTTATCTAAGAGAGTTTCAGCCACTTTGATTAAGGTAGTGGTGGTGGTGTAACCGACAACAGGGGCAACGTTTTCTGCCGAAGCAGCACTACTAACCTCTTCTTGGATATTTATATTGTCGGGCATAAAGCTCCAATAAACACCTACAAGAAAGAAAAACAAAAAAACACCAATAGCGGTATAACTAATGGTTTTTACTGAAAAATTCATTTTCATCGCATACTCCTAGTAATGCATCTAGTGATGATGATGCTGCATTGTTGATAACTGTCCATTAGCTTCCTGTGCTAATTTTTCTTGCTTTGGGCTGTACACAGGCACCTGCAGCGAGACAGATTTTTTATCGGAAAAACGCAAAGTCAATTCAACTTTGTGCTGTGATTGTAGGGGCTTTTTAACATCAAATAACATTAAATGTAAACCTGATGGTTGTAAAATAACGCGCTCATTTGCTTTGATAATAATAGCGTCTGTTTTACGCATGCGCATTAAACCTCCCACCATAGTGTGCTGGTGTATTTCAACGCGCGGTGAAATACTACTGGTAGCGCCGAGTAAAGTCACTGCTTTTTCACTATTATTTGCAATAATCATATAGGCTGATGATACATTACTGCCCGGAATACTTGCTCTCAGATAAGCTTGTTCAACCGTTATTTCCCCTTGTTGTGCTTGGGCGAAACAAGTAAAACTAATTTGACTACATAACAACAATAATAAAAATAAATGGTGATTTTTCATCTGGGGGTATACATCCTATTAAACAACGTCTAAGGTCTTACCATAACATTCAAATACCGCTAACAAAATGACTGAACAAATTATTACCAAAGAAAACCAAGGCGTTTTGACAATTATTTTTAACCGCCTTGATAAAAAAAATGCCCTTAGCACCAACATGTACCAGCAGCTTTGCCAACAATTTACTTATGCACAGCAAAATTCAAACATTCGTTGTGTCTTAATCCATGGTGATGAAAGCTGCTTTTGCGCAGGCAATGACTTACAAGACTTTATTGAGTGCTCCGAAAATGATGACTTAGTTGCCTTAACGTTTGTCAAAGTACTTAGCGAATTTACAAAACCCATTGTCGCCGCTGTTGCGGGTGCTGCCGTAGGTATTGGCACCACGTTATTATTACACTGTGACATGGTCATAGCCGCCGATAATACTAAGTTTAAATTACCCTTTACCCAACTTGGTTTATGCCCGGAAGCAGGTTCAAGTTATTTACTTACTAGGCTTGTAGGGCAAAACCGCGCCTTCGAGTTAATGGTGCTAGGGAACACATTTACTGCTGAGCAAGCCCTTCAATTTGGTATTGCCAATAAAGTCTGCCAAGCCAGTGAGCTGATAAGTCTTGGTCAAAACACCGCATTAGCTATTGCCGCTTTGCCTGCTGATGCAGTGATGACGAGTAGAAAGCTCATTCGTCAAGCAAGTCAGGAGGCGTTATCACAAGTGATTAAAAATGAAGGTGATGAATTTTCTCGCTTGGTCAAAACACCTGAATGTAAAAGTATTTTAGGGCAGTTCTTTAAGTAATAATGTATCTACTTACTGTTTAGCAATATTACCTTATCGCTTGGTAATATTGCTTAACCATATTGGCTATGCGATTGGTGACGCTCTTTGTTTCGTGTTACCAACCAAATAACGGCAGCAATCAATAGTACTGGCCAAAAAACACCTATCGCCACCATAGCTAATGAACCGGCAATTAGTAGCCCAATAAAAATAAGTGAGCCAAAAACACTTAGCACTATAGCTAACGCAATTAAAACTAAAATTACCGTTGCCACCGCAGAAACTCCTATTGCTTTTAATGGCTCAATTAATTCACCATCCATATACACATTGATATCAAGCAATTCTAAAAAACTTACTCCTAACACATAGGTTAAGAATAAAGTTGCAAAAATTGCCAATAATAAAGATTTAAAAAAACTCATTGGTCACTCCTTTTTGCACAAAAATAATAATTAACGATATTATCTTTCTGGTAATAATACCGTTGCGACAACATAAGCGACACCTGTAGCAACGGGTATCATGATAAGCGCAGCAATCGCGGCAAGGCGCACCGCTAAGCGCGGTAATTCATAATGCTTAGCAATGCCCGCACAAACACCCGTTAGTTTTTTATGACGGCTATCTTTTGCTAGCCTATCATTGATGCCTTTATTGACTGAATATTCTCTGTTATATCTCATGACGATATTCCTTACTTCTACAGGGTTGTGCAGCTAAGCGCTAGCCGCTTGCTTTTTCATTTCTTCAAGCTCTTGCTCAATGCTTTCATCTTGCTCTAACTCTGCAAATTGTGCATCTAAGCTTTTGCCTTCAGCGCTTTGAGTAAGATCATAAGCTTCTACTTGCGCTTCAACTCTATCTATCTTTTGCTGATAGCGTTCAAACTTGTTCATTGCTTCTTCAATGTTATAAACAACCGCACGCTCACGAACTTTCAAACGTACATGTGCTGATTCTTGACGAAGCGTTAATGCTTCTTGGCGACGCTTAGCTTCAGATAACTTTTCTTGAAGCTGCATTGCATCATCTTGCACCTTGGTTAAAAACTCAGCGATTTGATCACCTTCTTGCTCTAACAATGACAGGTCATGTTGATACTTATGCTTTTGTGCTAACGCTGACTTTGCTAAATCTTCACGATCTTTAGTTAAGGCTAATTGTGCCTTGCTATGCCAATGCTCAACACTTGCTTGAGCAGCTTTAACTCGCCTTGCGTGTGTTTTTTGCTCGGCTATGTTTTTAGCTGCTGTCGCTCTAACTTCTACTAAAGTCTCTTCCATTTCTTGAATGATCAAACGGATCATCTTTTCTGGTTGCTCTGCTTTATCCAGCATGCTGTTGATGTTGGCATTCACAATATCGGTAAAACGAGTAAATAATCCCATGATCTTCTCCTACTATTATAATGATTTAGTTTCTGTTGCTTCGTTAGCTTCTGGTTGCTTAGCCTGGTTAGTATCCTCAGAAGTAGAGGCTACTTCTTCATCTGTTATCCAAGCTAAAGACTCAGCAATTGATTCGTTAAAAGAAAAGTCTATGCTAAAGCTATTTATTTCTTCTGAAATCGACGCTTGTAACTGTGTTGATAAGTCACTCATAACTTGCTGACCTTGTGCTACTACCATTTCACTAATTGAATTTTCGATGCTAGTTGTTTCTGCTGCATTTACGCTAAAAGCCGCGCCTAAAGTAATTAATAATGCAACGCTGATAGCTCTACGGTTAAAATTTTTCATGTTGAAATTCCTTCTTTATGTTTAAGTTGTATATCTAAAATATAAATTTGTTTAAATTACTAACAACATTTTCGTTGTTATCATTTGTGACTTAACTATTACAAGTGCCGTGCCAATCGTTAAAATATTTTTATCCAATTGAATTTAAAGGTTATTTTTAAAACCGCATTTTTTAGAATACACTTAAGACATAATATGTCGCACAACAATTTAGTTAAATTAACCACCTAGATGGTGAAAATGACCAACTCACCATATTGATTTACAAATAAGCAATTCCAGCGCAAAAAAGCATCAATGCATGTAGAGGATGTTAAATAGACGCAGTTTGATTTTTTATGATCGGTAATTTAGCAATGCCAAGGTACGACACTGCTTTCGCAAGACGGTAGTTGATAAGCATATTATTTACAGAGGGCTTTTAAGGGAAAATTTAGCGAGTTTATAAAGGGTGTTACATTTGTGGGAAAATCGTTTAATAGCTCAAGGCCGAGCTATTGGGGCTGTATTGATCAGTTTAGGGGCACTTGAAGCCCCTTAAACTAAAAAGATTCTTGCTCAAAAACACTCACTAATAGTGATATAACCAGCATAGATACAGCAGGTACCATCATTAATACAAATAAAGTGCTTGAAGTTAACATGAGTCTTTCCTTATTAGTTATATTCAAATTGGCCAATAACCAACCATTGAATTATTTAAGCTATATACGTTTAGTCGCAATAACTATTACAAAGGTTGTGCCACTGTTACAAATAAAACACAACTGATTGATAAGTAAGGAATTATATTTTTAACGTTTGAAACAACTAAATGAATAAGGAAGGAATCTATCTTCAAAGTGGTTAAAATAACTATTTACTAGTTAAATTTACAACTAAGTGGTTTTACTCAATTTCAATGATGATTTTAGCTTTTCGATTTTGGGACAGCTATTTCCCAAATTAGAACACAAATAATAATGTTAACAGGTAAGTCACACGCACTCGCTCATTACCTAAATTTTATTGGCTTACTTTCAGGAAAGCTTCTTTTAACGTATTACCATTAGCACCTGCTTGCCCTGCACACTCACTTAAATAGCGCCGATATTGACGAGCACCCGCTAAACCATTACAAAGCCCTAACATATGACGGAGTACGTGCCACGCTCGATTATTACCATGTTCAGGTTTAGTACTGACATAATCATCAACATATTCAGCCATTAAATTGATAATTTGTTCACGAGAAATAACATCTTTTTCAACACCGTAAATTTGTTGATCCGCTGTTGCGAGCATATAAGGACTATTATAAATTTCACGTCCAATCATCACACCATCGATATGCTGTAAATGATCATTAGCTTCTGCAAGTGTTTTAATACCACCATTGATAGAGATTTCAAGCTCAGAAAAATCTTGTTTTATCTGATAAACCCGCGAGTAATCAAGCGGAGGAATATCGCGATTTTGCTTTGGGCTTAAGCCGCTAAGCCAAGCTTTACGTGCATGAATAATAAAGTGCTGACAACCCGCACTAGACACTTGCTCTATAAATGTATGTAAAAATGCATACGAGTCTAGATCATCAATACCAATACGTGATTTAACCGTAACAGGCACATTAGTGGCGGCTTGCATTTCACTCACACAATCTGCAACCAGTTGCGGCTCAGCCATTAAACAGGCGCCAAAACGGCCGTTTTGTACGCGATCAGACGGGCAACCTACATTAATGTTAATTTCATCATAACCATGCTGCTCAGCAATTTTTGCACACTCGGTCATGTCTTTAACATTGCTTCCACCCAGTTGAAGCACTAACGGATGCTCAGCCTCGTTATAAGAAAGGTAATCCCCTTTGCCATGTAAAATAGCCCCCGTTGTCACCATTTCGGTATAAAGCACAGTGTGAGCTGACATTAAGCGGTAGAAATAGCGACAATGGCGATCTGTCCAATCGAGCATGGGTGCGACAGAGAGTTTGTGAGAAGTCATAGAATTAACAATAAAACCTTTAAAATGAAAATTACTCGGCAAGATATAAACAATACAGAATTTACGCGGATTATACTGGTTTTAGCAGTGTTAAACAAAAATAACCGCCAATGGCAGGTTAAGTTATTTCACCTCAATTGAACAACTAACATTCTGTTCAATTGAGGATCATATAAAAATTAAGACTCAGTAAAGTTTTGAACAAGCTGACTATTCGCTTCAATAGTGACGCTATGCATTTGTGCTTCGGGGTTGGCAATCATGATTGCATCATACTCTTCTGAATCATCATTTACCGCACTGCATGAAAATGCCACGGTATAATTACCCGCTGGTAAATGCGAAAAATTATAATTATAGTCCGTGCCATCAAAGGTTAATGAGTCTGATGCATAAGGCATAATAGCATTATCAGGAACAACATTTTCAGCGACATCGGGGTCAAACTCATCGGCTAAAACGGCTTCATCAGCAACATCACCTTCATACAAGTAAACCACCTTGCCATGATCTGAGTCTTCTTGATAGACGGTTTCACAACCCTCCCCCACGGTAAGTAAGTTTGCATCAACTGTACCGACTAGCGAGCCAACACTCGTACTGTCAACAATTCTAATGCCATGCGGCTTCAAATTATAAGAAGCACCATTAGCTGTTGATGTCATTGAAGATCTTAAGTTAAATTCAATGGTATAAGCTTGCTCTGAGTCCTCACTCACATTAAAGCCGCCAAGTTTTAATTTATTGCTCGGGGTTTTTAGAGTTTTGATACCTTCAGCATCAACGACCCAACAAAACTCTGTGCTACCATTTTGATTTTGCGGACAACCAGAAGTATTGAGTATTAAGTTTTGATATTCCCCCATCGCAACTTCAACATTCTCAATAATGAGTTTTTGCTCACCATTTTGATATGCCATTAAATCAATGGTCATTGTCGTTGGATTTCCGTCATCATCTAAGATAGGAAAATCAAGCCCTGAATTATCGTCATCATCATCTCCTGCTGATTTTAATGTAATAGAGCTAAAAGTGACATTAACTGCGGTGACTGAATCGGAAGGCGCGTCTGAAATAGAAAATGAAATAACTGGCAACGGACTCGGAGCAGGATCAGGCGCTGGCGTAGGTGCTGGTTCAGATGTCTCAGTAGTAGAGCTACCGCCACCGCAAGACATCAAAAAAAAGGACAGCAAAACTAAAAATAATCGCATAGACTTACCTTAATATTGTCAAAAATAATAGTTATCAAAAGTTCGTAAGTATTCATGAAAAACTTTCACATTAACGTTTAGTATAGCCTGTCTTTGTTATGCCATCATCTGCAAAGTTAATTTTCTAAAATATCCATCGCTTCAATATTAACAATTTCACTACGATTTAAGGTTATTTTAAAGCGTTGTAAATTTTCTCCCTGCTTGTCAACATTACGCAGAATAAGGTTAATTTGATAGCGACGCTCAACTGCTTGACTCGATATTTTTTGCCCTTCTAAATTATACAAGCGTCCGGCGCCTTTTTTTAAAAAACGAACAAAGGGCGTTAGGTTGAAAAATATCTGTTGCTGAATTTCGTCATATCCCGGTAAAAACTCTTTCGCTAACACTTTATTATCACAACGAAAATGCAGTAAGCGCGCTGCTTGCTTATTTTGTTGTCGACGTTGTTGGAATAGTGCATTCACCGTTTTAGGTAAATCTTTGCTGCTAATATACTCTAACCACAAAATTTGGCTCAAAATACGCTTTTGATTAACACTATGTCGAAATACGTTTTGCCACTTTGGGCGGCCTTTTTGAATTTTGCGCCAAATAAGGCTAGTAAGATCTTCTTTAAAGGTTTCTCGCAAGCCATATATCAAGCCTAAAAAAGCAATCAATGCTAGTGTGACTTCGGTAAAACTAGAGCGAGCATTAAGCACAAGCAACATGACAAAAGCCATAATCACCGCAGTAACACCACCACGCACTAAGCGCTTTAAATTCAAGTCTAAGTAGCGAGTTTGTTTTTTAAAGACAACACCATATTCAATGAGTCGCTGTAGCAAGCGCATTTTGTTGGTAATACGATTTGGATCGTCTAGGGTGACTTGCGAATTGTATTTACACTCAATGCGGTAATTATTCTCATCGCGACAAAAGGTAAATAAAAACTCTCGCTCTGTGGAAAAGTCACTGCTTTTAGGGCCTTTAGACAACAGCTTTAAAAATGATTGCTCAATATGCCAACTCAAATAGTTATCCGCATTTTCAAAAAAAGAGCTGAGCTTACTGTCTGATGGTGTATAACGGCGCAATTTTTTCGTTAAATTGGTAATTTGCTCTGCAAGTTCAATGGCGGCAGGGTAAAATTCTTCAGCCGTTTTAAGCTTCAAGGTTTGCTTTATATCGGCATCAAGAGCAATTTTCAACTGATAGGAATATAGGTTTAAATTCAAACGGTAATCGCTTTGCTCGCCCTTATTCTCACCTTCAAAACGTTGACTGATAAAGCGGCTTCGCACCAAAGGAAGGTGTATTTGATCGGAATAATACGCGCTATGGCTTTTAACATTACTATAAAAATAGTCTTCAATATTTAAGGTGCTTGGGCTAATTCCCATTTCAACGGGTAGTGAAAAGTAAAGATCAACACGTTGCTGTGCTTGTGGCAGCAACTGGTGACTTATTTTAATGGATAAATTCTCGTCTTGAGACAGTTTTACCTTATTCACGCCTTATTAACTCTCCTTCATTGGTTTATGACATATATCCTCTCTCGTTTAAGCATAGCAATAAAGTGACTGATTAATCTGCTTAATTTAGTTGCTTTTTCGATCTAAATTTTAATAAATATTTTACCTTGATAAAGTTTTAACGAAACAAACCAAAATAAAACCACATGACTCAAAGCAAACAAAAAAGAGGCGAGTGTGGGCTCAGCGATCAGCTTAAATTGCTCATAAAGCCAGCCATAAAGAGTGCTGTCGTTTATTGGTATATTCAAATAAACGGTAGTAAACAAAAAAGAGAGTACATAAACAAAGAGTGGATTTGTGCCATACACCAATAATGGTGAAACTAGCTTTTCATGACCTTTAATATCAATAAGCCAAACAAAAGCGGCCAACAAAAGACAAGCAAAGCCAGTAGTGTATATAACGTAAGAGCTAGTCCATAAAGATTTATTAATGGGTAAAAATAAACTCCATAAAGCGCCAAAGCCAATGGCAAGGCCACCAATAAGAATGAGTTTAATGACACTCGCATTTTTATCTTTAATGCTGGTTAAATACCGCGTTAGCTCAAAACCCAACAACATATTCACCACCGCAGGTATAGTGCTAAGTAATCCTTCAGGCTCAAAACTTACCCCACGCATGGTATACATATGATTTGCCCCTAGCGTGGCTAAATCAAGTTGTCGAATAATGTTCCCTTCTATCGTTAAGCCAGCTTCTCCTACACTTAACAGTAGTCCCCAGTAAGCCAATAAAATGATTGTTGAAATTATAAAAATGCCGCGACGATTGAGTAATAAAACAAGACTTGCGCCAATAACGTACGCTATACCAATACGTTGCAGCACTCCCATAATTCGCCATTCTTCAATGGGTGTATTAAACGGAATAACATTAAGCATAAAACCAATGAAAAACATGATAAAGCCACGCTTTAAAATTCTTAAAAATTGCTCTGGCGTAGCTGCAAAATTACTTTTTCTAAAAGAGAAAAACATCGCGGAGCCAATAATAAATAAGAAAAAAGGAAAGACGAGATCGGTTGGTGTAAGCCCATGCCAGTCAGCGTGCAATAAAGGCGCATACACATGTGACCAAGTACCTGGCGTATTAACTAAAATCATCAAGGCGATGGTAATACCTCTAAAGGCATCAAGGGCTAAATAACGGGTCATATTTATTCCAATAAATGGTTTTATTTTCAACAAAAAGTTTTTTTAACGCAAAAATGATAGCGCTGTCATTTCATTGATAGTAACAAAAAATCAGCTAAATAATAGTTATTTCATCAGATATTTTATCAATGTGGTTCAACTATCAGAATTCATTGGCAATAAGATTCCCTACGCTAATTTAAGCAACGAAAACTCGCCGCTTGGAAGTGACTTGGGTATAAATCACAATAATGCTACACTGAGCAAAATCACCTATGAATCAGTATAAAAATACCAATGACCGCTCCTTCTTCACATGACTCATCCTATGTAAAGTTATTAGCGCAAGCCCAGCAAGTTTGCCAAAAAAAAGGCGCTCGTTTAACGAAAGTGCGCGAGCAAGTTTTTGTGCTGCTTGCCCAACACGAAGGGGCTGTTGGTGCTTATGATTTATTAGATGAACTGAAAAAGATAGATCCTGCAGCAAAACCTGCAACCATATACCGCGCTTTGGACTTTTTATCTAAACAAGGTTTTGTTCACAAAATAGAGTCGATAAATGCCTTTGTGATGTGTCATCATTTCGGTGATTGTAATCACCCTGTACAGTTACTTATTTGCGATCAATGTGGTCATGTAGAAGAAATACAGTCAAACAATTTTGATTTAGCGCTAAGATCAATGGCTGATGCCAATGGCTTTACCATCAGTCATCAAATCGTTGAAGCTCACGGTCATTGCAAAACTTGCCATTAATAACTGCTACTAATCCCATTAATTAACCCTTTTATCTCAAAAAACTTATCCTTGTTATCAAACTTGCCATCAATATGGTATAAAGTTCGGCTATCAGGTGGTTTTATACTCAAAATAATAAATACTCTTTGGAAAGCTATGAAATATTCATTATCTACAGCACTTATTTGTCTATCTGTTGCTTTTTCTGGCAGCTTAATTAGTACAAGTACACAAGCAAAAAGCACTATTGCTGACGACAAATTCCGTCAACTTGCAGAAGTTTTACCCACGCCCAATGTTTACCGAACCGCCTCAGGTGCGCCTGGACATAAGTACTGGCAACAGCAAGTTGATTACAAGATTGACATTAAACTTGATGATAAAACTCAGCAGTTGACTGGCTATGAAACCTTAAATTATCAAAACAACTCGCCTGACACCTTGCGTTATATCTGGCTACAACTGGATCAAAATAAATTAAAGCGTAATGGTGATTCAGCATTAGCTCAGTCAACAGCAACACTTAAAAAAGAAACTTACACCAGTGTTCGCAACATGATTGAAAGACCAAAGTTTGAAGGTGGCTACAATATCACTAAGGTCACTGACAGCAACGAAAAACCATTACACTATGTCATTAACGGCACCATGCTACGCATTGATTTGCCCAAGCCATTAAAATCAGGTGACGATACTGAATTTAATGTTGAATGGAACTACCAGTTACATGAACAAAAAGTATTGGGTGGCCGCTCAGGTTATGAATACTTTAAAGAAGACGACAACTATTTATATGAAGTAGCCAGCTGGTTCCCACGTGCTGTGGCTTATTATGATGTGATGGGCTGGCAGAATAAGCAGTTTTTAGGGCGTGGTGAATTCACACTTGAATTTGGTGACTACGATGTAAAAATCACCGTTCCTGCTGATCATATCGTTGCCGCAACAGGTGTATTGCAAAATGCCAAGAAAGTCTTAACTAAAGCACAGCGCAAGAGGCTAGAAAAAGCAAAAACCGCTAAAAAACCAGTGCATATTGTTACCGTTGATGAAGCATTAGCAAATGAAAAGTCTCGTGCAACCAAAACTAAAACTTGGCATTTTAAAGCGAAAAATGTTCGCGACTTTGCTTTTGCCTCAAGTAGAAAGTTCATCTGGGACGCACAAGGTTATAACGAAGGTGGCACTGACACTATGGCCATGTCTTTCTACCCTAATGAAGGTAACCCTTTATGGGAGAAGTATTCTACCGAAGCTATTATTCATACCATGGAGCAATACAACAAATATACCTTTGCCTATCCTTACCCAGTATCAATCTCAGTAAATGGTCCTGTCGGTGGTATGGAATACCCGATGATCACTTTTAATGGTCCACGTCCGACTTTAGATAAAAAAACGGGTGAAAAAACTTACTCAAGACGCACAAAATACGGCTTAGTTGGCGTTATTATTCATGAAGTCGGTCATAATTACTTCCCAATGATTGTCAATTCAGATGAGCGTCAATGGACTTGGATGGATGAAGGTTTAAATACTTTCCTACAATTTGTTGCAGAGCAAGCTTGGGAAGAAGGATACCCTTCTCGTCGTGGCGATGCTGCAAATATCACTAGCTACATGAAAAGTAACAATCAAGTACCGATCATGACCAACTCTGAATCCATTTTGCAATTTGGTAATAACGCATACGGCAAGCCAGCAACGGCGTTAAATATTTTGCGTGAAACCATTATGGGTCGCGAGTTATTTGATTTTGCTTTTAAAGAATACGCTCAGCGTTGGAAGTTTAAACGCCCTACCCCTGCCGATTTTTTCCGTACTATGGAAGATGCCTCAGCGGTTGATTTAGATTGGTTCTTCCGCGGCTGGTTCTACACAACAGATCATGTTGATATTGCCTTAGGTAATATTCATTTATACACAGCTGACAGCCAAAATCCCGATACAGAAGAGGCTTGGTTACGTGCCTTAGACAATGAAAAACCAGAGTATGTTTCTAGCATTTTGAACAAAGGTCAATGGGTTAGAACGCAAGATAAACCTGAATTATTAGACTTTTATAACGAGCATGATGAATTCACTGCCACCAACGCAGCACGCAATAAATACAACGCGAGCAATAAAAAACTTGAGCAATGGCAAAAAGACTTATTACTTAATCAAAGTAACTTCTACTTAATTGATTTTGAAAATAAGGGTGGTTTAGTCATGCCTATTATTTTAGATATTACTTATGCTGACGGCAGTACTGAGCATATGAAATTGCCTGCTGAAATCTGGCGTTTAAACTCAAAGAAAACATCAAAGCTATTAATTCGTGATAAGGAAATTACCGCCTTAGCTATCGACGCAAAATGGGAAACTGCTGACGTTGATGTAAACAACAACTACTGGCCAGCTCGCCCTATTAAATCTCGCTTTGAACTGTATAAGAAAAAGAAAAAAGATATGATGCGCGATTACAATAAAGCATTAAAACCTGTTGATGAGCCAGCAAAAGAAGACACTGACAGTTAATGCTTGCTTTTAGTCGCTCTTTTTTAAATGCTGTTACAAGTAAAATACTCGCCAGTATTTTACTTGTTGGGCTAGCAGCACCTGCTGCTGCCCACACGTATTTTTTTGGTGTCAGTGAGCTAAATTATAATAGTAAAAGTAAGCATATTGAGATAATTCATCAGTTTACTGCGCATGATATCGAAAATACTATTGCCGAAATAAAGCAAATACACTTCTCTGCTGAGCATCCTAGCTACGATAAGTACATACAAGCTTATTTTGAAAAGCACTTTATGTTAGAACAAAATAACAAAGCAATTAAACTTAATTGGATAGGTTTTGAAATCAGGCGCGGGCAAATTTTTGCTTACCAAGAGAGCAACAGTGCAAACTTTTTAGCTGATTTAGTGGTAAAAAACACCATACTCGTCGATACTTACACCAAGCAAATAAATACTGTGAATTATCAAGGCGTAAGTTTTGCTCCTCATATTAAGGTACAAGGTAGCTTAACCTTTAATAGTAGCCAACGTATTGCTGAAATTAAGGCATTAGAAAGCCAAGTAAATACTTCTGAAGAAAAGCAGTAAAAAATAATTGTCACCATTGATTTACATTTGTTGCAGAAGTGTGCAAAATCAAAGTATTGAAAATAGCTAAGGCTTGGAAGGCTTCATGAAAGTAGAGTTTATTAACCCATTTTTATCATCAATGCTTAATGTCATGTCTACTATGGCACAAATGGAATTAACCCCAGAAAAACCTAAGCTGAAAAAAGATGAAGTGGCTAAAGGTGATGTCTCAGGCTTAATAGGCATGGTCAGCCCAGAAACGAAAGGCTCACTTTCAATTACTTTTGATGGCCCGTTAGCCATTGCGACAATGAAAGGCATGGTTGGTGAAGGTCCTGATGAAGTAAACGATGAAATTACTGATTTGGTGGGCGAAATAACGAATATGGTTACGGGTGGCGCAAAGCGTATGCTAAGTGAAAAAGGTTTTGAATTTGATATGGCAACACCTGTTGTAGTATCGGGTCCAAATCATACCATTCATCATAAATCAAAAGGGCCTGTTGTGATTATTGCCTTAAGAGGTGAAGCAGGAAAAGCTTACATCGAGTTCTCTTTTGATGAGTAACTGTTAAGTTTCAAATATCAAAATACCCAATCATAATGAAAAAAGCACTATATAAAAATAGTGCTTTTTTTTGTGCCCTATAGACTGCTTTTTAACAAAAAGACAGAGAGTTTACTTCAACCATGTGTTGTAAGAGTTACTTAACTCCTTGCTCTCAATTGCTTTGCGGCTAGCACCATATTTTCAAGCGCTAATTTAGTCTCCTGCCAACCGCGAGTTTTTAAGCCGCAATCAGGGTTAACCCAAAGCCTATCTTTTGGAAGATAGCACTGTGCTTTTTCTAACAAATTAACCATCCACTCAACACTGGGGATGTTAGGAGAGTGAATATCGTACACGCCCGGCCCTAAATCATTAGGGTATGCTTGTTGTTCAAAAGCATCTAACAATGCCATGTTTGAGCGCGATGTTTCCACCGTTAATACATCGGCATCAAGGGCAATAATTGCTGGCAAAATATCATTAAATTCTGAATAACACATATGGGTATGAATTTGCGTTTCTGAAGGTGCTTTAGCCGCTGATAAGCAAAATGAAGCAGTTGCCCAATTCAAATACTCCTGCCACTGGCTTCGTTTAATTGGCATTCCTTCTCGAATAGCTGGCTCATCAATTTGAATGATTTGAGTACCGCTGACGATCAAATCCTCTACTTCATCACTAATCGCTAACGCGATCTGTTTAGTCACTTGTTCACGCGGTATATCATCCCGTACAAAAGACCAAGCTAAAATAGTAACAGGGCCTGTTAGCATCGCCTTTACTGGTTTTTGAGTGAGTGACTGAGCATATTGAGTCCACTCAACTGTCATTGGCTTTTTACGGCTTATGTCACCAAAAATAATAGGGGGCTTAACACACCGTGAACCATAACTTTGTACCCAAGCAAACTGTGTAAAGGCAACCCCTTCTAGCAATTCGCCAAAATATTCAACCATGTCATTCCTTTCGGCTTCACCATGAACTAAGACATCCAAACCAATCTCTTCTTGGCGCTCAATAGCGTCTTTTATTTCAGCTTTAATCAGACGTTGATATTCATGATCAGTAATTTCTCGACGACGCCACTTTGCCCTTACTTCACGAATATCGCCTGTTTGTGGAAATGAGCCTATAGTCGTTGTAGGTAATATCGGTAAATTTAACGCCTTTTGCTGTACTTGCTTTCGTTGTTCAAACGCGTCTTTACGCTGATAATCTTGGCCTGTTAAACAGGCTACTCTTTGTTGTACTTCTTTATTATGTATGCGCGTTGAACTACTTCGAGCCAATGCTGCTTCTGAATATAGCGTGATTTCATCACAACTGTTATTGAGCAATGCCGCTTTTAATAAACTGAGCTCATGACATTTTTGCTTGGCAAAGGCTAGCCAAGTTTTAAACTCTTGATCCAATTTTTGTTCTTGTGCCAGATCTACAGGCGAATGAAGCAATGAGCACGACGGCGCAAGCCATAAACGTTGCCCTAATTGTTGATATAAAGGTTTAAGTATTTGATAAACCGAAACCAGATCAGTTTTCCAAATATTACGGCCATTTATTACCCCTAATGAAATAACCCAATCGTTAGGTAGGCGTTCAATAATACTGCTTATATCTGATTTTTCAGCAATAGTATCTAAGTGAATACCGTCAAAAGGCAGTGCTTTTATCACATCAATATGGTGTTCAACAGAGGCAAAATATGTGGTTAATAATAGTTTTAACGCCCCTTTTTCCAAAGTGTCGTAAGCTTGGCTAAAGGCTTGTTGCCATTGGCTATCCAACTCCAGCCCTAAAATAGGCTCATCAATTTGCAGCCATTCCACCCCAGCAGCTGACAATTGATTAAGCACCTGCTGATAACGCGCCAGCAAGGCAGGTAATAAGACTAGTTTGTCTTCATCGGCTACCACACTTAAATGTAAGTATGTTAATGGACCAATAAGTACCACTTTACGGTGAGCAGAGATCACTTTAGCATCACTGTACTGAGCAAGCAGCGGCTTAATATTCACTTGTGAATCGGTATTGTTAATTAATGAAGATGATAGCTCCGGCACAATATAGTGATAATTGGTATTAAACCATTTGGTCATATCACTTGCTGCACATTGACAACCCGAAGGGGCTTGGCCGCGAGCCACGCGAAACTCAAGATCTAAGTTATTTTCGCCATTGTTATCAGCCTTATGACCAACAAAACGTTTAGGCACTAAACCCAGTAGTAAGGTGGTATTTAATATATGATCATAATGCGCAAAATCACCTACAGGCAATAAATCAATGCCAGCATCTTGTTGTAATTGCCAATTTGATTGGCGCAGCTCCTGACACTGCGCTAGAAATTCTTCTTGGCTAGACTCTCCACGCCAATACTTTTCTAAAGAAAACTTTAACTCTCGCTTTGCGCCGATGCGCGGAAAACCTAAATTGTGAATTTGCATAACCTGCTCCAATAAAATTTATATCTTGATGATTGTTTAAGGGACAAACGAAAAAAACAAATAGACGTCTAGACGTTTGAATGGTTATACTTTAAAAAAGGCTAGCATTTTCCACAAGCGCAAAAAATTCAACAAGGGTATGAAGAAGTTTCATTATGTTTGAGATTAAGCATCTAAAAACACTGGCAACATTAGCCGAAACCGGCAATATCAGAAAAGCAGCTGAACAGTTATTTGTGACTCAGTCTGCCCTTTCACACCAGTTGAAAGACCTAGAGCAACGCCTAAATACATCGCTATTTATTCGAAATACCTCCCCGGTAAAATTTACCACTTCAGGTGAGGTGCTACTTGCACTGGCAGATAATATTTTACCAAAAGTAAACGATGCAATAAGCGAACTAACAGGGAGGAATAAAGTAAATTCTCAGCTCAACCTCGCTATTGATTGTCATGCTTGCTTTCAGTGGCTACTACCCCTTACTGAGCAGTTTTCGCAGCTCAATCCTGATTTAAATATTGAGTTTATCGAGCAAGACTTCGCTAGGCATAATACCCCTAATCCAGAGAGGAGCATTGATATTCTTTTTACTGACGAGAAGGTTGAGAATGATGGCTTCAACTATCATGCACTAGGAAGATTTGAAGTGGTCGCCGTGGTCGCTAAACATAAATTTGAGGATAAACTTTTTTTAGACGCTGGCGATTTTAGTGAACAAGTCTTATTAACATACCCAGTGAAAACACAGCAATTAGACATCTTTAAATTATTCCTCAATAAGCAGGTTAGTAACAACGCCACGGTACAAAAACCCAAACTCATCAAGCAGGTTGCCAATAGCCATATGATTTTGCAAATGGTCGCTGCCAATATGGGCATTACCACTTTGCCCGACTGGTTAGTTAACAGTTTAACTAAGCAATCGTTGGTAAAAACCAAACGCATTGGCGAGAGCGGAATTTATAAAACTCTTTACGCACGCTATCAAAGCCAGCATCCATTAATCAGTATTATTGAGCAGCTTATACCGCAAACAGTTGCAGCATTTAATAACTTGTATCAAACTCAAGGTTTTGAGAAAAGGGTAAAGAAACAGCATGTGGCAACAAGTAGACATTAACTTAACAGCAAAAAAGCGCGGCTTTCATTTGATTACAAACGAAGTCATCAACCAGCTATTTGGCCTTGAAAATATCCAATGTGGAATTTTACACCTGTTCATAAAGCACTCTTCTGCATCGTTGACCATCAATGAAAATGCGGATCCGACTGTTCGAGCTGATATGGAAAAACATTTTAATGTTATCGCGCCTGAGCGAGCCCCTTATTACCAACATACCTATGAGGGGGATGATGATATGCCTGCCCATATCAAAGCCAGTTTGCTCGGCGCGAGTATCAGTATTCCAGTCAGCAAAGGCCAACTCAATTTAGGCATTTGGCAGGGAATATATTTAGGTGAACATAGAGACCATGGAGGTAGTCGCACGATTGTTGCTACCCTTCATGGCGAATGATAATTTACACTAGCGGTATTATTAATCTTCCTCTAACACGTGCGGTCCGGCATAGTTATCAAAGCGAGAAAATTGCCCTTGGAAAGTCAACGGTACACGACCAGCTCAAGAGCCATTCCATTACACTGCTTACCAATAATGGCTAATCTTCCTCTAACACGTGCGGTCCGGCATAGTTATCAAAACGAGAAAATTGCCCTTGGAAGGTTAGCGGTACACGACCAATTGGTCCATTACGTTGCTTACCAATAATAATTTCAGCCATGCCTTTAAACTCACTATCATCGTGATAAACCTCATCACGATAGATGAACATAATTAAATCGGCATCTTGCTCAATTGAGCCTGATTCACGTAAATCTGAGTTGATTGGGCGCTTATCGCTACGCTGCTCTAAGCCACGATTTAGCTGAGAAAGTGCAACCACTGGCACTTGTAACTCTTTTGCCAATGCTTTTAAAGAGCGAGAAATCTCAGCTATTTCTAGGGTACGGTTATCAGAAAATTGTGGCGCACGCATCAATTGCAAGTAATCGATCATAATCATGGAAATTCCCCCATGATCGCGATGAATACGCCTTGCTCGTGAACGCACTTCTGTTGGTGTTAAACCTGCGGCATCATCGATAAACATTTTACCGTTTTCAATAAGTAAGCCCATAGTAGATGACATACGTGCCCAATCTTCATCGTCTAATTGACCAGTACGAATTTTAGTTTGATCAATACGCCCTAGAGAAGCCAGCATACGCATCATAATTTGCTCAGACGGCATCTCTAAACTAAAGATCAAGGCTGGTTTATCTTGCGTCATGGCGGCATGCTCAGCCAAGTTCATCGCAAAAGTTGTTTTACCCATTGATGGACGAGCAGCAACAATGATTAAATCAGACTTTTGTAAACCGGCGGTCATTTTATCTAAATCAGTAAAACCACTCGGCACCCCAGTTACACCACCGGAAGGAGTGGAACAAAGCTTCTCAATTCTATCCACGGTCTTTTCAAGTACCGAATGAATACTTTCCGGACCTTCTGACTTGCTAGCACGCTTCTCAGCAATAGCAAAAACCTTGGTTTCGGCAAAGTCTAATAAGTCAGCACTAGTACGGCCTTGTGTGTCATAACCGGCTTCTGCAATCTCATTGGCAACAGAAATCATTTCACGCGTTACCGCACGCTCACGAACAATTTCAGCATAGGCGGTGATATTTGCCGCACTCGGGGTGTTCTTCATCATCTCAGCAAGATAAACAAAACCACCCGCATCTTCTAATTTCTGATCGTTTTCTAAGGCTTCAGAGAGTGTGATTAAGTCAACCGGCTCGCCAAGCTCAATTAAAGCACCAATAGTTTCAAAAATAAGGCGGTGTGAGCGACTATAAAAATCTTCGGCAACGGTTTTTTCACTAACACGATCCCAGGTTTCATTATCAAGTAATAAGCCACCTAGCACAGACTGCTCGGCCTCTAAAGAATGTGGTGGTATTTTCAATTCATCAATTTGCTTATCTTTGATAAATTGCTTTTCTTTGGCAAACTTACCAGGTTTTCTATCTGCCATTTACTGAGCCTTAGCATAAGAGTGTAAGAAGATTTTTTAAGGAGGGTTAATGTAGCAGAAAATGAGATAAAAACAGAGACTTTCTAACAGAAAAAGTATCTACGATATTTTTAAATAAACGAAGTTTGCAGTTAACAAGCTATCTACAATAGATTGCAGACATAAAAAAGCAAGATGACATTATCCTGCTTTTTTGGGGTGGTGATAGTTGAAAAGATTACTTCACCACGACATCACCACTTACCGTACTGACCCTTACGGATCCATTGGCATTGCCCGTTTGAAAATACAGTTTGCTACTTGGGCCATACTTAGCTTCTTGGGCTTTTTGTTTAGTCAGCTTGTTAATGAGATCACCGCCGGCGTTTGCTTTTAAGCGAAAATCAGCCTCTATGTCTTGCTGAAAATCAAGCTCAACCGTACCACTAACACTTGAGGCTTTTACCACGCCATTATCTTGTAAAAATAAACTCACTTCACTCTGACCACTCACGGTTGAAAGTTTAAGCTCATCAATTTTCGCCAGCTCTAGCTCTGTATTACCCGAAATATTATTAGCAAACACTTCCTCGGCCATGCTTTCTGACTCAATATCACCACTGACTGATTGCAACTGTAATCGACCCGTTGAGCCCTTGTCATCAATATCACCGCTGACTACTGACAGGTTTATTTTACCTTGCAAGGCTTTGCTTTCAATATTGCCGCTGACGCTACTTAACTCAATATTATTGCTTAGATTATTAGCTTGAATATCACCACTTACCGTTTTCACTGTCACGCTATGGGTTAAATTATCCAACTTAACATCGCTAGAGACGCCCTCAAAATTCACACGCAAATTGGCTGGCATATGAATAGTTAGTTGAGTCCCTTCAGAGCTCCAACTATTATGGTTTGGCAACTCAATTTTAATATTTATTGTGCTCCCTACTTGCTCAAAAATTAACTTTTCAGCCTTATCGTCAAGCTCACCTTTAACACTCACTTTCGCTTGCTCCCAGCCAACAATACTCACCTTGCCGCTTAAGTTTTCAATAGCCACAGTGGTGGCATTGTCAACGGCTAAGCTTTCATTGACCTTCTCTCCGGCTAAAGCGGCATTAGTGTAAAGTAACGCACTGCACGTCATGAGTGGTACCAACATTAATTGCGTAATCTTATTCATATAAACCTCTTACTTATATCTTCTTCATATCACTTTAGTTGTAGCTCAACAAACATACTGTTAATAAAGCAGGCTAAAACCTGAGCTACCTTTGAATTTATCTAAAACCATCATCGCTGCTTAGATGGTTTGCCATTTAGGCGCCTGGCTTCCCGTAAGCGGCAATAGCTGTTGTAATAAATTCAACTCTTGTTGTTGGGTAAAACGCAATAAATTAAGCAAATCAACATTGTTCTTGTCATTTTGCAGTGCTTTTTCTATCGCTAATCTTGCTTGCGCTAATTGTGTTAACTGGGTTTGCATTTTTAGTGGTAACTGCTTGAGATCAGGTTGACCAAAACTCACTAACATAGCTTGTCTTTGCTCGGTAAAGTTGTTCTGTATCATTGCCACTAATTCATCATTTACCACAGTTTTATTGCTTGGCTGGTTGGCCTCACTTGTTTGCGCTGTTAATGGCTTCACCTGCTCTTCCACAGGTGAAAAAGATAGCCAAGTCACTAATACTGCTGCAACAACTGACGCTGCCCACGCTGTTGGGGTGAAATATTTTCTTTTGCTATCGTCTACAACAAATTCAGATGTTGACTGTTGTGGCTTAGCTTGAATAGCGCGCTCAATACCAGCCCATAAATCTCGCTCAGGCGTCATTTCATCAGGTAAGCTATTCACTTTATCAGCCAAAACCTGATCTGTTATTGACTCAACATTAGCCTGTTTATTCATTAGCTTCTCCAAGGGCGGCGTCTTCACTTAGCCATTCTTTTAACAATGATTTCGCTCTATGATATTGAGATTTACTAGAGCCTACTGCCATATTCAGCATATTAGCAATTTCTTCATGGCGATAACCTTCGACAGCAAACAGCACAAACACTAATCGAGCGCGCTCAGGCAACTTAGCAATGTGTTTATCTAGCTCTTCAAGCTCAGAAGAGTCATCTAAAGGGATCGCTTCTTCTATTTCTTGGCTTTTTCCAGCTTGATCTTCAATGCTAAAAACACGTTGCAGCCAATTCTTCTGCTTGCGTAGATGACCTAGCACAACATTACTTGCGACACTATGAAGCCAAGTGCTAAATTTACTCTCACCTCTAAAATTATTAATTTTTTGCCAAAGCACCACAAAGACTTCTTGGCAAACATCCTCAGCACTATCTTTATCCGCAAGCATAC
Source organism: Colwellia sp. (assembly GCA_026196955.1). GTDB lineage: Bacteria > Pseudomonadota > Gammaproteobacteria > Enterobacterales > Alteromonadaceae > Colwellia. The sequence goes on from JAPHTO010000081.1 coordinate 24,999, forward strand.
GCCAACAAAGTGCATATACTCTTTTATGATGCAATTGGTAAAGCTGATGAAAAGCCGCCTGTGAGCCTTGCTTAGCTTGAGCAATCCATTCTTGTTCTTGTGAGCTTGCAAACAAATTTTGCGCATCAATCACTTGGGAGCTATTCAAAAAGTGTCTCTGTAATTAATAATAATAAGGTGTTTATAGTAAGTTAGATGCAGTATGACAAAAAAGGGTTTAAAGAAATAATGTTTTATTTTACAGTGTATTTATGCGTATGATATATATAATGAAATTTGTTTTTGAATTTATCATCGCTAAATGAAAAAGGACTTTATAATGATTAAAATACTGCTGTGCATTATCGCTTTCGCCCCATTACTCATACAAACCGCTCACGCATACAAAGCTGTTGAAGAAAACACCGTCAGTTACTCTGTTAAATACAACTCTGCCGATTACGATATAATTTATTTACAAGGCGATGCCACTTTTGCTTTAGGCGATAGTTTTGGCTTTAGCGTAGGGGCTAATAATCTGAATTTAAATTTTTCTGATGAAACTGATAATGTGCAAAACTTACGCGTTGGTGGATTTTTCCGTAACCCGGAGCATGGCAGAGTAGAACTCGCTTACCAACAATTTTTTAACGACGGCGAAAATGAGGGTTTATATAGTGTTACAGGCGAATACTATTTTGATAACTGGACGTTAGGTGCTTATGCCATGTCTGATGAGCTATCTGAATTAGATGATCTTAATATATTCACTAACATATATTTTACCGATAATATTCGTCTAGATATTGATTTACTTGATGCGAGTGATAATTCGGTTGTCTCTGCAACATTGAATTTTCAAATGCCCGAATATATAGGCAACGAGTGGCAATTTAATCTATCGTATGGAGAAGGTTTTTGGGATAATGATCACCAATGGGGAATTGGTGTGAAATACACGCCTGATTACAATGATACGTTGAAGCGCTTTTACCGAAACTATAGCACCAATATCAAATCCTTCTTCTTCCTTTAAAACAACAATGTCATCTATACGTTAGTAATCAACAGACACAAAAAAAGCACCAATGGGTGCTTTTTTTAAGTTTCGGCGTTAAAAAGTAATACTTACTTCTTAGAAAGAGCACCAAAACGTTTGTTGAACTTATCAACACGACCACCAGTCTCAGCAGCTTTTTGCTTACCAGTGTAGAATGGGTGACATGCAGAACATACGTCTAAGTGAATGTCTTTACCAACTGTTGAACGAGTTGTTATAACATTGCCACAAGAACAAGTTGCTTTAAACTCAACATAATTAGGATGAATACCGTCTTTCATGGGAACCTCTATCTCTTTCGAGAACTTGGGCGTATCGCCACTTAGCCGTTTAAAACGCTAAGCACCATACGAGTTAAAAAATAATGGGGGCGAATAATAATGCATAGTTCACCTGACTGCAAGCTAAATCCTAAGCAAATTGCTTAAAAAATAACGCTATGCTGGCGCTTACGAGTAAATCAATAAATAATTACTAATAAAGTACTATTGCTACTTGGCAGCAGTATTTTCTCAGGTCAAAATAGCGATTAAATATAACGATATAGTTAACCATTTTAGTGTCTAATCAATATGTACAAGTTGCTGTTCCCGTACCTATGCGGCAACTGTTCACTTATCAAGTACCTGTCGCCATGCAAACCCCTGCTATTCGCATTGGTGAGCGTGTCGCTGTGTCTTTTGGCTCAAGGCAGGTAATAGCTGTTGTGATAAGCCATAGCGATCAAAGTGATATTGATAGTAAAAAAATAAAACCCATTAGCAAACGCCTTAATGATAGCTTCCATCTACATACTGTCTTGGTAGATTTTTTACGTTTATGTGCTAATTATTATCATCATCCCATTGGCGATGTATTTCAACAAGCCTTACCCAAGTTACTCAGGCAAGTGAAAAAAATCGATGTTCAACCACCTATGGTTTGGCACAGTCAAGCCAAGGAAGGTGATGAGCAAGCAAGCAAACTCACGAGCAAGGCACCGAAGCAGCAGGCGCTTTTTGCCCTTATTGCTAAACATCAAGGTATTAGCTGGCCAGAGCTACGCACTTTAGGCTACAACAAGACACAATTAAATGCCTTAGTCGCTAAAAACCTAGTGGTAGAAAAAGCGCAAAAATCTAAGGATTTTACTTGGCATGAACAAGCATTCAATGAAGACAACCAACAACGTTTATCGACTGAACAAGCGGTTATTGTTGCTGCCATCAACCAAGCAAATGATCGTTTTGCCTGCCACCTTATTGATGGCATTACCGGCAGTGGTAAAACAGAAGTATACCTACAAGCAATGGAAAGGGTACTTAAAAATAGCCAGCAAGTACTTGTTATTGTGCCCGAAATCGGCTTAACGCCACAAACGCTATTACGCTTTGAACAACGCTTTAATGTTCCTATCTGTTTACACCATTCAAACCTGAACGACAGCGAGCGTTTGGATACTTGGTTAAATGCTCAACAAAGTAGTGCCGCTATCATTATTGGCACCCGCTCAGCTATTTTCTCCCCTTTACATCACTTAGGCATGATCATTGTTGACGAAGAGCATGATAGCTCATTAAAACAACAAGATAGTTTTCGCTATCATGGCCGAGACTTAGCTATTTTGCGTGCTAAGCAGTTAGGTATCCCAGTATTACTAGGCAGTGCGACACCAAGCTTTGAGTCCTTGCAAAATGCCATGTCAGGAAAATACCAGTATCATCAGCTGCGTAAACGCGCAGGCAATAGCAATAAAGCCAAAATTTCACTGATTGATGTCGCTCAACAGCAAATGGAATACGGTCTATCAGGTACACTAAAACAGCAAATAAAACAGACCTTAGCGCGTGGCGAACAAGTGCTTATTTTCTTAAATCGTCGCGGTTATGCGCCTGCCATTAATTGTCAAGAATGTCACTGGATAGCGGATTGCCAGCGTTGTGACAAGCCATACACCTTCCATCAAAAGCAGCAATTACTCATATGCCATCATTGCGGCAGCCAAAAGCGTGTTCCAAAACAATGTCCAAGCTGCGGCAGCGTTCGAATTGCACCTGTTGGTCAAGGCACAGAGCAACTAGAGCAACGTATTGGTGAAATTTTTCCCCAAGTAAGTTTAGTTCGTATTGACCGAGACAGCACCCGAAAAAAAGGCGAGTTAAGCAAGTTGTTGCAAGAAATTAGTGATAAAAAGCACCAGCTACTAATTGGTACACAAATGCTCGCTAAGGGTCATCACTTTCCTGATGTCACGCTCGTTGCCGTACTCGATGGCGACGGTGCTTTGTTTAGTTTTGATTTTCGCGCTAGTGAACAAATGGCACAGTTACTTGTACAAGTTGCCGGGCGTGCAGGGCGTGCAAGTAAGCCTGGCCAAGTGTTAGTACAAACCAACTACCCTGATCACCCCTTACTACAAGAAATAGTCAATAATGGTTATCAGCACTTTGCCAAGCAAGCGCTACTTGAGCGTCAGCAAGCATTATTACCACCTTTTAGTTTTCAAGCATTAATTCGCGCCGAGGCGAATTTCCCGAGTTATCCTGAAAAATTTTTACGAGCACTGACAGAGCAAACATTACACCAATGTGAGTTTGCCGGCCCAGTACCTGCTGCCATGGAGAAGAAGGCGGGTAAATTTCGTTATCACTTAATTATTCAAGCAAAATCAAGAAAACATTTACATATAGCAATCACACAGCTCTTATCACAAATCCCTGATAATGAATGGCAAAGCAAGGTACGATGGAGCTTAGATATTGACCCTATTGATTTAAATTGGTGAGCCGTTAGAATAAGCAAAGTTTTCCGCTATTCTTTTCTCCTGACATGTCAAATCAAGATTATATTGCTCGTAAACCCGCAAAAAAAAAGAACAACAACCCTTATAAAAATAAGCCAGCTGCGCAACAACCAAGTAGTAATATTAAAAACAAGCTAGTCATTATTACCATTATATTATTAATAGCAGGCTTTGCTTTAGGTTTATGGTTTTTAAAGACAAGTCCAAACACTAAAACGCCTAATAACAACATTCAAACAAAGACGATAGATAAAAAAGCGACCAGCTTACCAAAGCCACCAAAAGAAAAGTGGCAATATGTTGATGACTTAAAACATAAAGAAGTTGAAGTTGGGCAATACGAAGTTAAACAAAATGGTCCATATAAAATGCAATGCGGCTCATTCAGAAAGCAATCCCAAGCAGAAGCACTGAAAGCGAAAATGGCCTTTGCAGGCATTGAAAGCCAAATTCAAACAGCGCAAGGCAAAAGTAGTACTTGGTATAAAGTGGTATTAGGCCCTTATGAACGCAAACGCGCTGCTGAGCAAGACAAGCATAAATTAAGAAATAACGATATTAATGGCTGTCAAATTTGGCTGTGGAAGTAGTTTTCTGCTAATAAAGTCAATTCTCTCCTTGAAAAGTCAGTAACAACCCCAACTTAAATTACATCAAAAATGTATTTATATAGATTGGAGTTAATGTGACTACTATCGTTTCTGTAAGACGCAATGGCAAAGTAGCTATCGGTGGTGATGGCCAAGTATCCCTTGGCAATACTGTTATGAAGGGTAACGCTAAAAAAGTTCGCCGTTTATACAATAATAAAGTATTAGCAGGCTTTGCTGGCGGTACCGCCGATGCTTTTACTCTGTTTGAACGCTTTGAAAGCAAGCTTGAACAACACCAAGGACATTTGACCAAAGCAGCCGTTGAACTAGCAAAAGATTGGCGCAGCGATCGGGCATTAAGAAAGCTTGAAGCCTTACTTGCCGTTGCTGATGAAACTGCTTCACTGATCATTACCGGTAATGGCGATGTGGTCCAACCGGAGCATGATCTTATCGCTATTGGTAGCGGTGGAAATTTCGCCCAATCAGCAGCAATAGCGCTCTTAGAGAATACCGAATTATCTGCCAAAGAAATCGTCGAAAAATCATTAACGATTGCCGGCAGTATTTGCGTATTTACCAACCAATCACAAACGATAGATGAACTTTAAGTTTAGAAAAATATTATTGTCTTGTTGATAAATCAAGATAAAACGAGGATTAGAACATGTCAGATATGACGCCTAGAGAAATTGTCCACGAATTAGACACCCATATTGTTGGTCAAGGTGACGCCAAACGCGCCGTTGCTATTGCCTTACGAAACCGCTGGCGCCGTATGCAACTTAATGAAGCATTACGCAATGAAGTAACCCCAAAAAATATCTTAATGATAGGGCCTACAGGTGTCGGTAAAACTGAAATTGCCCGTCGCTTAGCCAAGTTAGCTAGAGCACCTTTTATCAAAGTTGAAGCAACAAAATTCACTGAAGTGGGTTATGTAGGTAAAGAAGTTGAAACGATTATTCGTGATCTTGCTGACATGGCCATCAAGATGGTGAAAGAAGACGAAATGAGTCGCGTTAAACACTTAGCTGAAGAAGCGGCTGAAGAGCGTATTTTAGATGTGCTTTTACCTCCTGCACGTGATGGCTTTGGCAATGATGAAACCAGTGAAAATAGTAGCACTCGACAAGTATTTCGTAAAAAGTTACGCGAAGGTAAGTTAGATGATAAAGAGATTGAACTCGATTTAGCTGCCTCACAAGTAGGTGTTGAAATTATGGCACCTCCAGGCATGGAAGACATGACCTCACAGCTGCAAAGCATGTTCCAAAATATGTCTAGTGAGAAAACGAAAAAGCGCAAATTAAAAATTAAAGATGCTTTTAAAGCACTTCAAGAAGAAGAAGCGGCAAAAATTGTCAACCATGATGATATAAAGCAAAAGGCCATTGATGCTGTCGAGCAAAATGGCATTGTATTTATTGATGAAATAGACAAAATTTGTAAACGCGCTGACAGTAATAGTGGTGGTGATGTCTCACGTGAAGGCGTACAGCGCGACTTGCTACCTTTAGTGGAAGGCTCAACCGTAAGTACTAAGCATGGTATGATCAAAACCGATCACATTTTATTTGTTGCCTCTGGTGCCTTCCAAATGGCAAAACCTTCTGATTTAATTCCTGAGCTGCAAGGTCGTTTACCAATTCGTGTTGAGCTAAAGGCACTTACCACTGAAGATTTTGTGCGAATATTAACCGAGCCTTTCGCTTCATTAACAGAGCAATATATTGCCCTATTAGCAACTGAAGGTGTGCACATAGAATTTAGTGATGATGGCATTCAAGCAATCGCTAATGCGGCTTGGCAGGTGAATGAAACAACCGAAAACATTGGCGCAAGACGTTTACATACTATGATGGAGCGCTTAACAGAAGAGCTATCTTTCCAAGCAGATCAACGTTCTGGAGAGACAATTACCATCGATAAACATTATGTAGAAAAAACCTTAAATGAAGTAGTTAAAGACGAAGATTTAAGTCGTTTTATCTTGTAAAAAATAGGCTTATTGATTAAATAAAACTAGAGAGCGTTATACAAGCGTGGCATTATCGTTCTCTAGCTTTTAACACCTTAATCCATTGAAAAACAGCAACAAGAGTGCTCTACAGTGAGAATCGAACGTTTTACCTTAAATGACAAGCAAAACACGCTGACATTAGTATTTCACGATGGGAACGATTCTGAATTAACTTTTGAGTATTTACGCGTTTACTCACCCGCAATAAGTGCAAAAAAAGAAAGCTCAACATTGGTTACTCACAAAAAATCAGTCAAGCTATCTGATATTGAAAGTGTTGGTAAACATGGTTTTAGGTTTTTGTTTAATGATCAACATAGCGCAATTTATTCTTGTGAATACTTAATCAAACTCTGCCAAGAGCAAGAGCAACGCTGGCAGGATTATTTGGACCAGTTAAAAACCTCAGGTCATACACGAGAAGCATTGATAGATATCACTCAGCTCTAACGTGAGCTAACACACTTCATTTATACAGCAAAGCGGGTGACTTCTTTATGTAAGACCTGAGCCTGTTGTGATAACTCTTCACTCATGTGTTCGTTTTGTTTAGCGGATTTACCCGATTGCTCGGTCACATCCCTAATCATCACCACATGTTGATTAACTTCTGTGGCAACGGTGCTTTGCTGTTGAATCGCCGCAGCAATAGAGCTATTCATATCCATAATTAATGATACATCTTGGGTGATTTCTTCTAGCATAGTGCCTGTAGAGCTTGCTTGACTGGCGCTGTCTTTGCCTTGTTCACGACATGAGGCCATCAATTTTACAATTTCTTGTGTACGAGATTGCAATAATCCTATGATGGTTTCGATTTCTTGTGTCGACTCTTGGGTTCTACTGGCTAGCGTTCTCACTTCATCTGCAACGACAGCAAAACCGCGCCCTTGCTCACCCGCTCTAGCTGCTTCTATAGCAGCATTAAGCGCAAGCAAATTGGTTTGTTCAGCAATGCCACGGATCACATCGAGTACTGACGCTATTGTGATGCTTTCTTTTTCTAATTCTTTAACAACACTTTCTGAATCAAGTAATTTTTCAGATAAATCAGCGATTTGCATTATTGTTTGATCGACACCCTGCTTCCCTTTATCAGCATTACTATTTGTCGCTTCAGCCTTGTGAGCAGCTTCTCGGGTATTACTGGCAATTTGGTCTACGGTAGCAACCATTTCTGTGACGGCAGTGGCGACTAAATCAGTCTGCTGCATTTGCGTCTCAACACCTTCATTGGAATTATAGATATTTTCGGCCAAGATACCTGTTGCATTATTGAGCGTTTCTACTGAGAGGTTTACCTTAACAATTAAGTGACGAAAACTTTGTAACATTTGATTGAATACTTTTGCCATGTCGGCAAGCTCATCCCCTCCTGATACTTTTACTTCCGTTGTTAAATCATTAGTTTGAGCAATATGTTCCATGACGCTTTTCAAGATTGTAATTCGACTTAAAATGCTTCTACTTACAGCCCAAGCAAAAAATAATGCAATAATTAACACGGTGAAAAACAAGCTAAAAGCCAAGGTATTAACAAAGATTGTGTCGTCTTTAACCGCTTGTTGGCTCTTAAGCAGTAACTGCTTAAGAATACCGTCAGCTTGATGGACAGTATCACGCATTGCTCCTAACAAGCCCATGGTTGAGTGATAGCCAAGCTCTTTTTGCGCCGCAACTAAATCCAAAAAGGCAGACTCATAATTACTTAACAAATCAACCACTTGTGATTTTTTGCCCGAAGAAAAACCACTGTTATTCACGTTTGTGATAAGCGTAGCAACATTGTTTTGTAAGCTATCAACATATTTGTCATCTAAACGCAGCATAAAATCTTTTTCGTTACGTCTCAGCTGTAACATCTCGCTGCGTAATTGAAAATCATCTTGACCTATAAGCTCTTCAACATCATGCACTGCACTTCTCAGCTTCCCATATAAAGCATCTTTAGGGTGCAAGCCAATTTGCTGTTGCATTACAACTAAAGCTTCAAAATGCTGGTTATATTTACTCAATACTGACTTCATTTGAGCAAATTCAGTTAATTCAAACCCTGAGCTAGCAAACTCCTGCTGCAAACTTGCAACTTGCTGTTGTAGCCTTGTCATATTATTTTTGAATTTATCGAAGTACTTTAAATCTTTACGGGCAAGAAAATCCTTTTCATTTCGCCTTAACTGCAATACTGAACTCTCAACTTTGCCAATATCTGTTGCTATATTGATATCAAGTTGCAGCGCATTGCTTGCATACATTAACAAACCAAGCATTAATATCATCGCTAAAATTAAAATAGCACTATTTGCAATTAATTTATGTTTAATAAGCATATTTTCGAACCTAAACTGTATGAAGAATAACAAGAAAATGAGTTAAATTTAGTATAGGTTAATATAATTAATCTTGAGAAGTAGTTAGCACTATTTTAGGTAAAATCATTCGGCTTACTATTTTTTTCATTGCCTCTTCTTACTAAATAGTGAGCAAGTTTTTCTTCTGATAATGGCCTATTGATAAAGTAGCCTTGGACAGCATCACAACCTAAATTGCGCAAGACGTTTAACTGTTCAATCGTTTCAACGCCTTCGGCAAGCACACGTTTACCTAAGCCATGAGAAAGCTCAATCATTGATTTTACTATAGTCATATCAGAATCATTGGCAGCAACTTCATTAATAAAGCTCCTATCTATTTTAATTTTATCTATAGGGAGTTTTCTTAAGTATGCTAATGAAGAATAGCCTGTACCAAAATCATCGATAGACACTTTAATCCCCATGTTTTGCAGGCTAACAATAGTATTCATCGCGGTGTTAATGTCTGTCATAACAACATTTTCTGTGATTTCCAACTCTAAATATTTAGGTTGCACGTTATAAGTCAGCATCAATGATTGTATATTGGCAACCAGTTTGGGGTCTTGGAATTCAATTGCCGTTATATTCACGGCGATTGCTACCCGCCGTTTAAACTGCTGATACCAGCGGGCATTTGCCTGGCAAGCTTTCGTCAATATATAGTTGTCAAACTCACTGTTCATATGCAAAGCGTCTATATCATCTAAAAAAGCAGCCGGCGAAAGTAAGCCTTGCTCAGGATGTTGCCAACGCACTAACGCCTCAACGCCCTCTAAACGGTTAGTCAGTAAATTCAATTGGGGCTGGTAATATAGAATAAACTCATCATTGGCCAGTGCCGATTTAAGTGCCTTTTCCACCAATAATAATCGTCGTCCTTCTGCTTGCATCCCGGATTCAAAAGCAATAGTCGCGACATTATTCGTTTCAGCGTGATGTAGAGCAAGGTTTGCATTATGCAACAAGTCTTCCGCATTGTTGCCATCTTCAGGATAAGTACAATAGCCAATACTGCCTTGGATATAAATGTCTTGAGTATTAAAACGAAAGACACGTTTAATCAACTGATGAAGGTGCTCTGGCACCCGCTTAATTGTAGAACCTCTATTTGTTTCAATAACAAACATAAAAGAGTCACCACTAAGGCGGCCAACTGCTTTAGGTAATAGAATACTGTTATTAAGTCGATTGGCTATTTCACCCAGAATAAAGTCACCTGTTTTTAGCCCATAGGTATCATTGATAAATTTAAACTGTTTTATATCGATTAAAAAAATAGCTAATTGTGATTTTTTTTCATCGGCAATCACCATAGCTTCCGACAGTTTTGCCATCACTTGACCACGATTCAAAGCCCCTGTTAAAGAGTCGTGCTTGCCCAAATATTGCGCCTTATTAATAGCGTGAAATGCAACATTACGTTCTGCTCCTTGCACCCAGAGAAGTAAAATAAAACCTAAAACACTATGAGTACCGACATCAAAATAAAGCAAAAACACCTGCAGCTGCATAAACCAATACTCGGTTAATGCAACAATTGAAATAAAAGAAAACAGTAAGTATCTCAAGCCGATCAACAAACAAAATGCCAATAAGGTTTTACTGGAAAAATGCGGCTTTTTATCAACGTAAAGATAAAAACTTGCTGTTAGAAATGCACATGCAAAAACAAAACTAGGTAAACTAACCTTTAGATAAAAACGATTGTAGAGGTTCCCTTCATCAAAAGCATACATAGTTGCTGCTGTTATCCCCAAAACAACAGCAGAACCATAGGCAAGGTAACGCACAGCAATACTCGCTTTTTGCTGCGCTTTAGCGTTATATAGCCCTAGCAGAAGCAATGTTAAAAACATATAAAAAGCGACTTGCTGCACCTGAGCATAAAATAACTGCGTATAACTAACAAAAGCGTAATTGCTATTACCCTGCATTAGAGCACTACTTGCATAATAACAGGCTAAAGCGACAATACTTAACAGCCAATATTTAACATAATCTCGGTTAAACGCTCGAAAATACATAAAAAAAACAAAAGATAAAACAGCAAATACAATCGCTTGGGTGGCGAACAAAAAAGCTATGGAATCTAAATTGGCAAGCATTCTTATTAGGGTGAGTTTATTGTTGGAAAGTACTATTTACTATTAAAGAGAGTTTTACTATAAAATACAAGTAGCTATTTAATTTTAGAGAGAAATCGATATACTGGAGTTAACTTTTAGCTAAAAATAAAAGAGTAAAAATATGGAATACAATACTTCACAATTATGTGACACCTATTCAGGCTTAGTTGATGTTTTAGATCCTATTTTTAGCAACTATGGTGGCCGAAGCTCTTTTGGTGGCAAGGTAGTCACTATTAAATGCTTTGAAAGTTTAGGGTTAATTGAACAGATTGTTGCCACCGATGGAACCAGTAAAGTATTAGTGATTGATGGTGGCGGCTCAGCTAGACGCGCATTAATTGATATTAATATTGCTGAGGCAGCTGCTAGCAACGGTTGGGAAGGTATTATTTGTTATGGCAGTGTTAGGGATGTTGATGCACTTGAGGACGTAGAGATAGGTATACAAGGACTCGTCTCTATTCCAGCTGGCGCAACGGATACTGACATTGGTGAAAGCGACATTGCCATTAACTTTGCCGGAGTCACCATCTTACCTGACGATCATATTTACGCAGACAACACGGGTATTATCCTTTCTCCAGATCCGTTAGATATCGAGTAAGCAGTTCGCGTTTTCCTCAGTACATTGACATACTAAATGCTCGCAAAGCCTGGTTACTGTCTCTTAGATAGAACAGTCGTTACGAGCTTGGTTTACCATCTGGATGCTGTGTAAACCACCTTTGTAGCCAAATTTCCATCTCTTCAGGCACAACGCCGCGGCTAATAATATCGCCCTGAACTAACTCCCCACCCATGGCAATATACTGGCTCACAGCTTCGTGTTTATCAATATGGGTGCCTATTAATGGTATTTTCATACTGCGAGTTAATGTTATTAAGGCATTAATGATAGCCTTATCCGCACTATTACTGGCGCTTTCGCCAAGTTGAGCGCAATTAATTTTCACCTGATCTATCGCCATTTTTCGCATATAGCGTAGAGACTCATAACTGCCTGAAAAATTAGAGATAGCAATGGTTACTTCCAAAGACTTTAATTGGTCGATGGTATTTTTTGCCCGTTGACAAGCAGACAGCATAACTTGCTCATTTAACTCTATCATCAGGTATTTGCCTGCAATATTGTAGTTTTGCATTTGTTGTTCAATAAAATCAACCAAATCGGGTTCGAGTAAATTTTTGCTTGAAAGGCTTACAGAAACTCGTTGAAACACTCCCGTTTTATGCAGGGTAAATAATGCTTTAAAAGCCTGCTTAAACATTTGTTTTGTTAACAGGTAAACTTCACCACTGTGCTCAGCAAGATCAATAAAGTCAGGTAAATCTAATGGCTCTTTATCATCCTGATACCAGTGAACCTTTAATTCAAAACCAACCAGTGAGTTATCACCAACATTCACCTGAGGCTGTAAGTACCAACGTAAATCTTCCGATATAATATCTTGACGTAAACACTCCATTAACGCCAATTGTTGTTCAGTATAAAGCACGGTACTGTTATCAAAATATTGTACCTTTTGCCCTTTCAATTCACCTTTTAGGAGGGCATCGGTAGCATAAGAAACAATTTCATTAACACTACGGCCATGTTCACCGCTCATGGCAACACCAAACGCTAATTCAAAATTTAATGAAAAGCTTTTAAAACTCATCGCATCAGGCACTGCACAAGCAAGCTGCTGACATAAATCATCAATAACTTGTTTAGGCTCGTGTTTAGCGCGAGATAAATCAAAAACAACTAAGAAGTCTAAACCTTGTAATCTTGCCAAGCGTACAGGCTCAGGATTACGATCAAAACTCAACAAACTTTGATTGTCAGCTAAGGTTTTCTGTAAACAGTAAGCCAGCTGCAATAATAAAATATCTGAATTATGATGGCCTAATACTGTATTGACTTGTTTAAAATTAATAGGTTTAAACACGATAGCCGCCATACTGCTATTTTGTTCACCTTTTAGTGCTTGCTCAAACTGTTTTAGCGCATGTTGGGCAGTAGGTAAATTTGTCGTCAAGTCATGTGTATAATTAAACAGCTCATCTTTAGAGATAATATAATCTTGCGTCTGTTGTGATTTTCGACTGAAAAATTGCCAAAGTATATAAGCCAAAACAGGCAAAATAAGCCCTAAAGCAAATGATAGGACGCTAAAATTTATCGAGAAAGATGTTTGCTCAGCACGAGCTGATAGGGGAATGAGGAAGAGAAATGTTATTTTAGAAAGAAAAGGCATCATTGTCCGCAAACTACGCAGAGGACTTTCGGCAAAGCGATAGGCTAATTTTTTATAACATTCCATATTTATCCAACATAATGAATATCAAGTTAAGCAACTCACAACCAGAGATACAGCTTAATAAAATTGCACTACCTTGTACAGAATTACAACTTAAATTTAGCTAACTGTTCGTTTAAGGCATTTGCCAAAGTAAGTAAATGCTCACTTATCTCTTTACCTCGAATAGCATCTTCACTTGATTTTTCTGCTACATTGCTAATGTTAACCACATTGACATTAATTTCATCTGCCGCGAGGTTTTGCTGTCTTGCCGCATCAGAAATTTGGCAGTTGAGCTCATCCAGCTCTTTTATTTCTGTTGTTATATCAACAAGTAAATTGGCAACATTAGCTACATCATCTGCTTTCTCATTTGCTTGTTTGCTCGCATCATTCATTGAGTCAACCGCCCCTTTTGCATCGTTTTGCAATGCGCCAATAGTCGTTTGAATTTGATCAATGGATTCACGCGTTCGCGTTGCCAACGAGCGAACTTCATCAGCAACAACAGCAAAACCACGCCCTTGCTCTCCTGCTCTTGCGGCTTCAATCGCTGCATTTAGCGCTAATAAATTAGTTTGCTCTGCAATAGCAGTGATCACTTCAAGCACACTGCTTACTTCATTGGTTTTGTTGCTAAGATCTGAGATCATATCGGTATTATTACCCACCTTATCTCTAAGCTCGTTAATACCAATTTTAGCTTGCTCAACTAAGGCTAAACCTTGAGAGGCTCGTTCGTTAGCCGACACAGATTTATCGGCAGCACTTTGTGTGTTGTGTTGTACTTCATTGGCTGAAGCATCTAACTCGTTGATTGCGGCTGCAACAGAATCGGTACCATTTTTCTGCTCTAATACCGCAGCACGGGTGAGAGAAGATATTTCATCAACGCTTTTAGCTGAAGCTGCAAGTTTTTGACTCGCATCAGCAATTGATAAAAAGCTTTGCTTAAAAGTATTCATCATGCCATTTAATGCCGAACTGACAGCACCGAGTTCATCGTGATAATTCACTTTGATTTCTTTATTTAAATCTAAATTTTCCTCAACACTCTTTATCGTATTGCGCAATCTGTTTAATCGGAAAAACACTAGTTTTTTCAATGTATAGCTCAGCAAGCCAAAACTAATGATAGTGATAATTAACTGTAATAATGTCGCTTGAGTAATTGAGTTGGTTATTTCTTTATCCACCGTCGATAAATCATAAGTAATTTTCACCGCCCCAAGAATTTCATCATTCGCCACAGGGTGACAGGTTAAACAGTTAGTGCCTCGATAGTTGTCACTTGCTTTAATCGGCATAATAAAGCTCATCATGCGCTTGCCATTTTTACTAAATTGCTCAAACGCTTTTTCGCCCGATAGGCCTTGTCGCTCAAATGCCGATTGAGCACTTTGATCCGCATTGCCCGCACCAAAAACTTTAGTGAGTGCTGGCGCGCGAAGAATGCGCGCTTCAACAATATCATCTTGGCTAACAATTTTATCTTGAATAATTTTTCGATTGGCAATAGTCCCCGTTAACATCATAGTATTTACCGAGTCAAAATAATTCAATGCCAGGCTTTCTAGGTTTCGTTCAACAAAATGCTCTGCCAATACTTTTTCATCATTGTAGAAAAAAAAGATGGTGGTACTTAAAAAAATCAACGCAATCAACACTAACGCGGCATTAATTTTTTTAGCTAGAGACATTTGTTGAAACATAATAATTTCCACTGATTGGCACAAAAAAAGCACTATATATAATATAGTGCTCTATCGGCAAATAAATAAAAAGCTTAATATTTATTGATTTAACTCACAAAAAAAAGCTATTTTTCAAAATAAAATTTAACGCGTTTATTATCGTAATGTCCTATTTCGTTCATCGATTCTGCATTAAATAATCGCCCATTGATCATGGTGTAACTGATTTGATCACTGACACGAATATCTTGACTCACATCACCATCCACAACGATTAAATCCGCTAATTTCCCCACCTTGATAGAGCCAAGCTGCTTATCTAAACCCAGGGTTTTAGCGGGTGAGATAGTAGCGGTGCGCAACGCTTGCAAGGGGGTCATCCCGCCTTGCGCCATCATCCACATTTCCCAATGCATTGCTAACCCTTCGCGCTGACCATGGCCACCTGCATTGACTTTAATACCTAAGTCTTGCAACTCTTTGGCTACTTTTGCCACACTAATATGGTTGTAATGATGTAAAGGTGCTTTTGGTCGGCGCATTGATCTGGGTTGTAAGAATTCACTCGGCACATATTTACTTAAGCGAGGGTGTAACCAAACGTCAGTAGTATCATACCAGTAATTTTCTCCCCAAATCCCCCCATAAGCCACAACAAGTGTTGGCGTATAGGCCATTTGAGATTGCGACCATAATTGCTTAACATCCTCATACACTTTAGCAACAGGGATGGAGTGTTCAAGCGTTGTATGGCCATCAACGATCATAGATAAGTTATGTTGCAACAATGAGCCACCTTCCGGCACAACTAGCATGTCTAATTCACGCGCCGCTTGGATAAACTGCTGACGTTGATTTCTACGTGGCTGGTTATAACTTTTAACACTAAAAGCACCTGCTTTTTTTAGACGTTCAACATGAAATTTAGCATCATCTAAGTTATCAACATGTGCGGTATAGCCGGCATAATTTGCGCCATAAAGAATCTTACCTGTTGAGAACAAACGCGCAGAAACAATCGCACCTGCTTTTTGCATTTCACTGGCAGCAAAAAACTCATTGGTATCATTGGAGGGATCGTGGATGCTGGTAACGCCTAATGCTAAACCTGCATAGTTCTTCCAGTTTTGCTGTGGAATAATTTGATTATTACCTTGTGGGCCATGTGCATGCGCATCTATCAAGCCAGGCATAATGCTTTTACCTGTTATATCAATAACTTTTGCCGACGAAGGAATATCAACCTGCGCTTGAGTACCCATAGCTTTGATGATATTACCTTCAACCAGTACAACACCATTCTCAATAACTTGCTCTCCCTCCATAGTAATAACTTTGCCACCGACAAAAGCAATTACTCCAGATGGTTTATCAACTTTTTTACTGTAACCAAGGTAGGTTTGCATCACTGTTGGGCTTGGTTTTTCAGCAGGATTTTTACTCTCTTTATCGCTTGAAGCATTCGTAATGGCGAATAAATCACTTACGTTTGCTTGGTATAGATCTGCGCCTAAACTCCAATATAATTTTTCAGAATCACCATGCCAATTGATTCCTTCACCTGCACGCACAGAGAGTTGTTTAACAGGTAAATTACCCCCTTTAGGACCGATAGTAATAACCTCTCCTCGTTCAATAAAAGGCGTTACAAAAACTTTAAAGCGTTCGGCAAAAGCTAAGTATTCCCCGTTTGGCGATACGCGATACTCGGTAGCAAACTTGCCTTGATAAAGAGTTCGATCATCCTTACCGTCTAGACTAATATAGGCTAATTTTGGCTCTTCACCTTCACGCATAACATAAATATTATCGTTACTTGCGCCAAAATGTGCTTGTTGGCCATGCTCTGTAATTAACCTTGGTTTAGCCGATTTTCTTTCACCTTTAGCTGATACTGCATAAATACCGGTATTCAGATCCCACGTTGGCTCAGTAATATAACCACCTGAAATTTTACGGTAAACTACCGTTTTTCCATCAGGAGAAAATACCGGTTCAATGTATTTTCCTTTTTCTTTTAGCAGCGTTTTTCCTTTGCCACCCCGGCTGGAAACAACACGAATTTGCCCTTGCTGTTGGTCATGCCACGTAGCATAGACAATGTTTTTGCCATCACGTGAAAAGCTCGGATTTAATTCAAAATGAGCGTTTTGCTTAGTTAAACGTTTAGCTTTCCCTTTTGCCTTACCATCAACAATACTTTGGGTGTAAATATGTCCCATAGACTCAAAGACTACTTTTTTACCATCGGGTGATATTTCGACATCTCTAAGCATTTTTACGGTAAAAGTATCTTGTGGTAGTTGTTGCTCAAACTGTAATGCAGGTTGAATTTTTTTAGTCGTTTTAACATGAAAATTAATCACTTGAGACTTTTTAGAGCCAATATCTAAACGATTAATTTGACCATTATCCCAAAAAACTAAACTTTCACTATCTGGCGTCCAAGCAATATTGGGGTAGACACCATGAATCGCCCATGTTTCTTGTAAGTCTCGCTCTAAATCTTCATAAATCAGCGTTTCTTCACCACTTTTTAAATTATATAAATATAAATTTGATGAGAAATCATCACGACTGATAAAGGCTATATGTTGTCCATCAGGTGACGGCGTAGGACGGATAGCACCTCCTTTACCATCAATGATAGTGTCAATTTTACCTGTAGCTAACTCAAGGCGTTTAATTTTATAAATACCCTTTACTGAATCTTTTGAATAATGAAATGTTTTACCTGGAGTCGCATCTTGAGAAAAATACACATATTTGCCATCGGCCGAATAAGCTGGCTCACCTAAGTCTTTTTGATTATTTGGCCTTTTAGTCAACATGACACCACTACCACCCGTTTTATGGTATAGCCAAACTTCACCTGCCCCTAAAGAGCGAGTGCTAGTATAGTGCTTTCTGCCAATTAAATAATTCCCGTCAGGTGACCATGCAGGACTGTTTAGTAGCCTAAACTTCTCTTTAGAGACAGCTTTACCATCACTGCCATCACGCTTCATAACCCACAAGTTGTCACCGCCATCTTGATCGGAAGTAAAGGCAATATACTTACCATCGGGGCTAAAACGTGGCTGCATCTGCCAGGCAATATCAGTCATTAGTGGTTTAGCCTCACCCCCTTTGATTGACATAGTATAAATATCACCGAGTAAATCAAAAAGTAGCGTTTTGCCGTCTGGACTAACATCGACATTCATCCATGTGCCAGAGGTTACATCAATATTCACATCCTTAAACTTGCCTTGCGGGGCGTTAACTGACCATTTGGCTTTTTTAGCCGTTTCAGCTTCGCTTTCTTTTTTATTCTCTGCTGCGTTTGCTTGCATAACCATAGGTAAGGTTATGCTGGCAATTAACAAACAGATAGATTTTATTCTTTTTATTGTATGGAACATATCTCAATACCTGTAAAAATGATTCATTACGGCTTATACCACCCCTGATTGTGATGGTATTTATCTCAGTTAATTGCATACAATATAATGCAATTTCTTGTGCACTAAAATAGACAAGCACAAAAAACTGCCAAATTTGCGATAGTTAGAATAGGGGCTGTTGATCTTTGCTGATTATTTTTGCAGCAGTTTATTAGCCTTTTATACAAGGCAGAGCTTATGTTTCGTAGTCGCTCTACGCTAATAAGCGATAACGCAGTAGAAATGGCTAATAAA
>JAPHTO010000058.1 GCA_026196955.1 Colwellia sp.
GGTGAGATGCGTGATTTAGAAACCATTCGTCTTGCTATGACAGCCGCGGAAACCGGCCACTTAGTTTTTGGCACCTTGCATACCACGTCAGCGCCTAAGACCATTGACCGTATTATTGATGTTTTCCCAGGGGAAGAAAAATCTATGGTGCGCTCTATGCTGTCTGAGTCTTTACGTGCGGTTATTTCACAAACATTAATTAAAAAAGTGGGTGGCGGCCGCGTGGCAGCACATGAAATTATGATTGGTACACCGGCTATTCGTAATCTCATTCGTGAAGATAAGATCGCTCAGATGTACAGCGCCATACAAACGGGGATGTCCAATGGTATGCAAACCATGGATCAATGTTTACAAAATTTAGTGAATCGAGGCATGATCACGAAACAAGCGGCCATAGAAAAAGCAGTAGATAAGAACCAATTTAGCAGTTATTAATTGAGACAAAGTAGGAAATCCAATGAATTTTCATCAGTTATTAGAAAAGATGGTCAGCGAAGGTGCATCAGATATGTTTGTGACTGCCAAGCTACCAGTGAGCGCAAAGATTAATGGTGAATTGCAGGCTATTAGCGATAATACCTTAACACCTGAAGAATCATTAGGCTTGGTGCACAATGCGATGAACGAAAAGCAAGTGCGTCAGTTTGATGAGGAAAAAGAGTGTAACTTTGCTATCTCGATTGATGGTATTGGTCGTTTTCGTGTTTCAGCTTTTTGGCAACGAGACATGGCGGGGATGGTTATTCGTCGTATTGTGACTGAAATACCTGATGCAGATGAATTAGGTTTGCCGTCAGTGCTTAAAGATGTGGTCATGTCAAAGCGTGGCTTAGTACTTTTTGTCGGTGGTACAGGTACGGGTAAATCAACCTCTATGGCATCTTTGATTGGTTACCGTAATAAGAATTCTCGCGGTCACATTCTTACTATCGAAGATCCGGTGGAATTTGTTCACGAACATGGCAAAAGTATGATCACTCAGCGAGAAGTTGGCTTAGATACTGAGTCGTTTGATGCTGCTTTGAAAAGCTCTTTGCGTCAAGCGCCTGATGTTATTTTAATTGGTGAGATCCGCAGTCAAGAGATCATGGAACATGCGTTAAGTTTTGCTGAAACAGGGCATTTATGTATTGCCACCTTGCATGCTAATAATGCCAACCAAGCTATCGATCGTATCATGCACTTAGTACCTGCAGACCAACACGGTAAATTACTATTTGATTTAGCGCTTAACTTGCGGGGCATTATTGCTCAACAATTAGTCCCCACCAGAGATGGTAATAGTCGAGTGGCTGCCATTGAAATTTTACTTAATTCACCTTTTATTGCTGAATTAATTAAAAAGGGTGAAGTGGGTAGTATTAAAGAAGTGATGGAAAAGTCTAATGAGCAGGGTATGCAAACCTTCGATCAGGCACTATTTACTTTGTACCAACAAGGTTTGATCACTTACGCAGATGCCTTACATCATGCTGATTCACCTAATGATTTACGTCTAATGATCAAGCTGCGAAGTAATGATCAAGGTGGAACAGGTGGTTTAGCAGGAGTCACTATTGATGGTTTTGAACCAAAAGAGGATTAACTGCCTGTTTTGCAATAGCACGCTTAAACGTTAACCCCTTTTTGATAATAAAAGCTAGTCGGTAGCCGCTAGCTTTTTTCTATACTGTATCGCCAGTACTTTTAGCAGATCTCGCCAAGTTATGATGCCAATAGGCTCTCTTTCCTTATTTATTACAGGTAAGCAAGATTTATGATTATCATAAAGCAGTAATACCGCTTTGCTCAATGACTGCTTAGCTTGGGCTGTGATCAAGTTTCTTGCCATTATTTGATGTATTTTTTTTTGCAGTAGTGCGGTATCCCGGTATGTTTCTTGACTCGTTCCGACTGTAGGGCTTAAATGTTTATAAAGATCTCTATCGGTAATGACACCAGCCAATATGCCGTCATCATCGGTGATCAGCAAGTGATGTATCTTATGACTTTCAAAAACTTCTTTTGCTTTACTTAAAGGCTCATCCATTGAAAGCGTGATTACATTTTTACTCATTATATTTTCAATTTTCATACGTTAGTTCAATTTCAAAAGAGTTAAAATTAAGAAAACTGTCGCCAATTGCTAAGTATTGTGTTTATATTGCTCATCGGAGCAGTTGATTATGTTCTTTTTTTATTTGTATAGTAACTGCACAAAGTAATTGATGACAAGAATAAATTTAGGGTAACAGACTATGGCGAATAACCTATACACCGCAGCTGATGATCAGCAAGAAATTGCCGCTATTGATAAAGTTTTAAGTGAACAGAAACAAGCCTTTGCAAATGAGCCATATTTATCAGCACAAGTGCGTATTGATGATTTACAGAAGCTGAAGTCTGCGTTGCTCAAGCATCAAGAAGCATTAGTGCAAGCCTTGTCAGAGGATTTTGGTTGCCGAAGTGTTGATGACAGTAAAATGGGTGACTTAATGCCTACGATTATGGGCATTAATTATGCGATTAAACACATTAAAAAATGGATGAAGCCTTCCAAGCGACATGTCGGAGTGTTATTTCAACCTGCAAAAGCCTTTGTGATGTATCAGCCTTTAGGCGTGATTGGCATTATTACCCCATGGAACTACCCGTTATTTTTGTCATTAGGTCCGTTAACGACAGCACTTGCTGCGGGTAATAGAGCGATGATTAAAATGTCAGAATTTACCCCGGCAACTAATGATGTTATCAAGAAGCTTATCGGCGAAATCTTTTCAACGGATAAAGTGGCAGTGATTAACGGTGGCCCTGATACCGCTGCGCATTTTTCAGCTCAACCTTTTGATCATTTAATTTTTACCGGTTCAACTCGGGTGGGTAAAATAGTGATGGCGGCGGCAGCTAAAAACTTAACCCCGGTGACTTTAGAATTAGGTGGCAAATCGCCAACCATTATTGATGATAAAATAAATATTAAAGATGCAGTGTCACGGTTTATTTTAGGTAAAACTCTTAATGCAGGGCAAACTTGTGTGGCACCTGACTATATACTTTGTCCAAGCAATCGCATTGATGAGTTAAAACAAGCGCTGAGCCAGCAATTTAATAAAATGTACCCTAGCATTGTTAATAATAGTGATTACAGCAGTATTATTAATGAAGCGCAGTTACAACGTTTAAACCAATGGCTAACAGATGCTAAAGCTAAAGGCGCTATTTTAACGCCATTAGGTAATGATAGCCTTCAGGAGTGCTTGACTGCAGGTAAAATGCCGCTGACTTTAGTCAATAACACCAATGATGATATGTTGCTGATGCAAGAAGAAATTTTTGGCCCATTGCTGCCTATCGTGAGTTATAACCACTTAAAGGATGCGATTGAATATATTAATGCTAGGCCAAGGCCTTTGGCGCTTTATTTATGTAGTCATGATGCACAAACTCAGCAAACAGTGTTAGAGCAAACTCATGCTGGCGGTGTTTGTTTAAATGATGCTGCGATGCATGTTGCACAAGATGATATGCCATTTGGAGGAATTGGCCCTTCTGGAATGGGGCATTATCATGGGCATGAAGGTTTTTTAACCTTTTCTAAAGCCAAATCTGTCTTAAAAAAGGGTAAAATTAATACCGCAACTAACGCTTTTCCACCTTATGGTAAGTTAATTCATAAATTGATCTATAAATTCTTTTTAAAATAACCAGTTAATTTTAAATGAAAATAGTGGGTGTTCAAACACTCATTATTTTCATTATAAAAGTCTATTATATTGAAAATAAACAGTTTTATTTTTGTCATAAAACTGTCATATAACTGTCATATAATTTATCCAGATAAAAATATTTTAATAGAAGATGTTGCGCTTTAGTAATTGCAAAATAAATGCGTTATGATCCGCAACGAAAAATCGGCAACAAAAATAACTGGAAACTAATTATGGCCAGAAATTCAATTTTGGGTGTGTTTGCAAAATCACCCATTAAACCATTAGAAAAACATATTAAATTAGTTGTTAAATGTAGCAACCAACTTATCCCTTTCTTTACTGCTTGTAGTGAACAAAATTGGAGCGAAGCAGCTAAAGTTCGTCGTAAATTATCAAAGTTAGAACAAGATGCTGATGCGTTAAAGCGTCAACTACGTTTAGAGTTACCTGGTGGTTTGTTTATGCCAGTTGATAGAGCTGATTTACTTGAATTGCTAACTCAACAAGACAAAATAGCCAATAAAGCCAAAGACATTGCTGGTCGTATTCTAGGTCGTAAACTCGAAATACCTGCTAGTTTACAAGAGCAATTCAATGCTTACTTGGCTCGTTGTATTGCTGCTACTGAAAAGGCAGCTGAAGCCATTAATGAATTAGATGATTTGTTAGAAACTGGTTTTCGTGGTCGTGAAGTAGAATTGGTTGAGAAAATGATCAATCAGTTAGATGAAATTGAAGATGATACTGACACCATGCAAATAGAGCTGCGTAGAGACTTATTAGCATTAGAAAGTGAGTTGAATCCGGTTGATGTAATGTTTTTATATCAAATTATTGATTGGGTTGGCGATTTGGCCGATCTTGCTGAGCGTGTTGGTGCACGTTTAGAAATTCTTTTAGCTAGAAAATAGGGTTTAACTGATGGATATTTTACTTAACTCAGGCTCAACCCTAGTTATTATTGCTGCCGTAGTTGGTTTATTTATGGCTTGGGGCATTGGTGCTAACGACGTGGCCAATGCAATGGGAACCTCGGTTGGCTCTAAAGCGCTAACTATTAAACAAGCGATTATTATCGCCATGGTGTTTGAATTTGCTGGTGCATACTTAGCCGGTGGCGAGGTGACATCAACCATTCGTAAAGGCATTATTGATGCGAGCTTCTTTGTTGATACCCCTGAACTTCTAGTTTTTGGTATGATTTCAGCGCTGTTTGCAGCTGCAACTTGGTTACTTGTTGCCTCTGCGCTAGGTTGGCCTGTTTCTACAACGCATTCTATTGTTGGTGCTATTGTTGGTTTTGCGGCAATGGGCGTCAGTGTTGATGCGGTTACATGGTCAAAGGTAGGTGGTATTGTTGGTAGTTGGATTATAACGCCGCTTATCTCTGGTGTGATCGCTTTTATTATTTTCAACAGTGCGCAAAAGCTTATTTTTGATACTGAAAAACCGCTACAACAAGCCAAACGTTGGGTGCCCCTTTACATGTTTTTAGCCGGTTTTGTGCTAGCGCTTGTAACCATTAAAAAAGGTTTAAAACACTTAAATCTACATATTGGAACAGCCGACGGATATATGTACGCTATCATTACCGCAGTTATCGTTGCGTTAATTGGTAAGTATTTTATTAGTCGCAT
Organism: Colwellia sp.; assembly: GCA_026196955.1. GTDB lineage: Bacteria > Pseudomonadota > Gammaproteobacteria > Enterobacterales > Alteromonadaceae > Colwellia. The sequence goes on from JAPHTO010000058.1 coordinate 5,330, forward strand.
TAAATTTGATGAATCTGCTGCACTTAAAACACATTATGCAAACGTAGAAAAAGTGTTTGCTATTCTAATGATAGTAACAGCTTGTGCTATGGCATTTGCTCATGGTTCAAATGATGTTGCAAACGCTATTGGCCCACTAGCTGCTGTAGTTAGCATTGTTGATAATGGCGGTCAAATTGCGGCTAAATCAGCTATTGCATGGTGGATATTACCGTTGGGTGGTTTTGGTATTGTGTTAGGTCTTGCAATTTTTGGTCACAAGGTTATTGCAACAATTGGTACTGGTATTACGCATTTAACACCAAGCCGTGGTTTTGCTGCTGAGCTAGCAGCGGCATGTACTGTTGTTATCGCATCAGGTGCAGGTTTACCTATATCAACAACACAAACCTTAGTTGGTGCTGTGTTAGGTGTAGGTATGGCACGTGGTATTGCTGCAATCAACTTGGGTGTTGTGAGAAACATTGTTGTTTCTTGGGTTATCACTTTACCTGTAGGTGCTGGTTTATCAATTATCTTCTTCTGGATGATGAAAGGTATGTTTGCTTAACCATTAGCTTCACCGTTAATTATTTTGAAAAGGTCGCTATTTATGGCGGCCTTTTTGTTTATGCCTTTCCAACTTGAAATACATTTTACAATCGCCGTAAATATCTCGTAACACCTCATCCTTAGTTGATTTCTTATCAACCAATAAAAACATGATCTCGATCACTTTATTTTTTGTTCTGCTCATTAAAGTAACGGTCATTATTGGTGAAGTAAATCGGAAAAGTCATGTCGTACGAAATGAATTTTGGTAAAGAATATAATGATCAGTTGCCTAGCCTAGGCGATACAATAGCAAAGGTTATAAGCTTTTTTGGTGGTAGCCACATTTATGGTGTTGGCGGAGATTTTGCCGCCAATATCATTGCTGCACTTGAAGATAAAATAAATATATGTCCTTCTAGCAATGAGATGCATGCTGGTTTTTCTGCCTGTGCTCAAGCTGAAATTGACGGTATGGGCTTTTGTTTAACGACTTATATGGTGGGCAGTTTACCCTGTACTAGCGCCGCAGCTTTAGCGGTCACTGAAAGCTTACCCGTGGTGTTTATTTCAGGCGCACCAGCAGAAAGTGAAGTTAACCAGTTGGCAATACATCACACTATCCATCCTAATGCTTCATGGAAAGCCGAATATGATAATGCCTTGGAAGCTTTTTCAGCATTAGGAATGCGCGTAGAACGATTGCAAGGACAACGACTTGCTGGACATCCAAACCTTGCGGGGCAGCGTTTTTATCAAATAGTGGCAGAAGCTTATAAACACAAACAACCTGTATTTATTGAAGTACCTCGTGATCAGGTATTTGCAAAAACTCAACCGATTAAACTACCAAACACAGTTGCGAATATTTGCTGTGGTGGCAATGTATTAGCGGGTAGTGAGCTTGTGGTGGCGAATATTGTTGATAAATTAACTAAGGCCAAAAAACCATTACTCTATATTGGTGACAGGTTAAAGCATAATGAAAAACTGAAGCAACTTATCATGGCGTTCGCGAATAAGTTTACTATTCCTTATGCAACAACATGGTTTGCTAAAGGGTTGTTCGATGAGTATGCGCCGTTAAGTTTAGGAGCCTATAATGGTGTTTTTACCCAGACCGCAGGCCGTCAATATATTGAAAAAGAAGTTGATTATGTTATTGATATCGCGACGAGTATATATGCGCAAGACAGCAATATTGCCTTTGCTACAGGCACACATAAAATTGAAAGTTTTGAGAATAAAACATTACTTAAAGGCGGCGCTTTACTAGAAAAAGATTTAATTGAAGTGTTTGAGTTACTACTGAATACTGACATTAAAAAGTTTGATTTTCAGTGTAGTAATGAGCAAATAACGCCTGTATCAGCTCAGGACAGTATCGATTTTAATAACCTAGCGGCAACGTTAAACGAAATACAAGCTGCACAGACAATGCCATTGGTATATCTACCTGAAGTTGGAAATTCATATTTTGCGAGTTACAGCTTAAAAGTGAGGAGTTCGGTGCTAGGGCGTTCTTGGTTAACTAACCCTTGGTATGGGGCTATGGGCACAGCACTTCCTTATGCACGTGTGATCAGCCAACGTATGAAAGCATTGGTTAGTGATGGAACTCAGCAAGAGCGAGCTGTAGTTATTGTCGGTGATGGCGGCTTTCATTTTCAGTTAAATGAATTAATTCATTTCTTAAAAGATAGAACGGACGTCACCATCATCTACATGCGCAACAATATTTTCCACTTAGGCAAAAGTGGTGATGGCGATATTTACCACTGTAATGATGAGCGCTTTGATGTGCACCATATTATCGCTGCTTATCAAGGGCAGTCGAAAACGTGTGCAACGGTTGCTGATTTTAAGCAAAGTTTTCTAGCATTTCAGCAATGCTCAGGTGTTTCCCTGATAGAAGTGCTTGCTGATCCTATAGAATCAAAACAAAGCAATGAGTTAAGATTACTTAATTTGTACATTAAAGCGAAAAATGGTCAAGTTGAAGCTATGGCAAAGTGGCAAGCATTAACTGAGTAGCTTTATTTACGTGAAGAGCTCAAGAACCCAAAAACTGCCAGAGCAGTTTTTGGGTTCTAAACAAGGAGGCAAGTTGCCATTAAGCGTGTACAGGTGAGTGTTATTTGCCCTGTAAGCTTGCTAATTCTTTTTTAGCTAGATAATTGTCCATTGTTGAGCGCAATAATTTGTACAGCAAAATTGAGCCGTCTATTTCTTCCTTGCGGTTTGTTAAGCTTTCGATATTCAAGCCTAATGGCAGGTTATAAGGAATAACGGCGTCTAAAATTTGTTGTAAGCTATTGCTACAAATTCGTATTGATTCATACAAGGGATTTTCTGAATTTAGAATACGTAAACTTGTCGCTTCAGGCACATTCACGCCAAGCCATTCTATAAACTCTAATGTTTTCTCACTACCGCACGGAGAGAAGGTTAAGATCAATCGTTGCGGTTTCAAGCCTTGCTTTTGACACTCAATGGCATAGCGAGTCAGTAAGTCTATTGTTGCTTGTGGGTCGTATATTGCTTGAGAAATAAAAAAATTACAGCCTTGCAGGTGTTTTTCTATTAAACGCTGGTGTTCATTTTTCTTACTGGCATGGCGCTCTGCAATGGTGACGCCGCCAATAAAAAAGTTATTTGGGCTGTCGACCAGTGTCTTATAAGCATCAGCTAAGGATAACTTTATATCATTGCCTTTTGATGGGCTGCCAACAAGTACAACATCTTTAACCCCGTAATCGTGCCAAGCTTCATTTGCCCATTGTTGAAAATCACAGGCATTTGATTGAACAACACTTTTATAAGTAATAACAGGATGTGCTGACTTTGTATTGAGCAGCGACGAATAGAGTCGGGTATCGTGCGTTGATTTAAACGGGAAAGGTCTCGGCTTTTTGATACGTGAATTTTCATCTTGAATATCATAAACAATTAAGCCATCGAAATCGATATCACTAACCCGCTCAAGCAGCTTGTCAGCAATTGTCGCAACAGTGTCTAGTGGAGTATCACTCTTAGGAGGAGTTGTACCTATAAAATAGACGCCACGGTTGATGTCATTATACCTTGCTTGAAGTTCAGATTGCTTGTTCAAAATATTGCTTCTTGATTTAATTAGCCGTTTAGATGGCTATATAGTCGTAGGAATGACTCAACTTGTCAAGCACTGAGCAAGAATTAATATAAAGCATTTGTTATATCCTATAATAAAACCTCGTCAAATAGCGTATTAAGTGAAGCAGGAATATTCACCTTTTACTGACACAAAAACTCCAGCACTTGGCTGGAGTTTTTTACTTAAATAATGATTTTGCTGCTTGGTTAGTCAACAATATCCATTTCTTCAATTAAGTTAGTTGCGCCATCAACGTGCTCCATTACCCAAAGCATATAGCGAATATCAACGTGAATTGAACGGTTTAATTTAGTGTCGTAATCCCAATCACCGATGATACTTTCATAAACACCATCAAACACTAAACCAACAAACTCGGCTTTGTCATTTAATGTTGGTGAGCCTGAGTTACCACCGGTAATATCTAAAGTACCAAGGTAGTTTACGGGCACTGAGCCAATAGACTTTTTAGCGTATTCGCCATAGTGTTTATTGTTAATGAGTTCAAGCTGCTTTTTAGGGGCATCAAATGGGGCAACACCTGTGTCTTTAGCTACGATACCTTCAAGCGTTGTATAAGGGGTAGCCGTTAAACCATCTTGTGGTGAATAACCTTTAACGTTACCGTAAGTTATACGCAAGGTGCTATTGGCGTCAGCATATACAGGTAAGTTGTTGTCGTTGAAGTAAGCAATTAATGCTTCCATATACTGAGGACGATATGCTTGAATGCTACCTGTAAGCTCTTTGGATTTATCCTCAATAGCTTTGCGTTCTTTAAAGCTACTAACGGCTAATTGAATAAAGGGATCATGACTTTTTTCAAAATCAGCTAGGTCTTTATCCATCCATGCTAAACGTTGCTCTTGAGAGTCAAGTTTAGTGCTTTTATACATGCGTGTTAATTGCTTACGCAGTTTTTTCTCATTAAAGTTACTTGCTGTGATGTTAGTTAAACCGAAAAATTTATCAATTGAACTGACACGCTCTGCTTTGGGTAAAGCAACATAATGGGTTAGCATGGCCACAACGATTTCTTGATCGATATTGGCATCATAGCGGCGATTAACGGCCTTCATACTTTGTTCGAAACGCGCAATGTCACGTTCTTGATAACCACGTTCACGCTCAAGATTAGGTTTTTGTTTTTCAACGGCAAGTCGGTGCAGTTTATTTGCTGTCGTTAGCATTTTGCTATAACGTAAATAACCTAAAATTAAATCACGCGCTTGTTGCTTGTTATCCATTTTAAGTAATTCATTTAAGCCAGTTAGTGCTTCACCGTACTGTGCTTTACGCTCGTCATTGGCGTTTAACCATTGGGTTAATTTAGTTTCAAGTGCTTGCTTACGTTGTAAAAATGTTCCTTTATTATAGCTATGGATCATCGAGCCGTAGTTTTTGGCATAGTTGGCAAGACCCGCTAAGGTACTTTCGTACTTAATTCGCGCTTCACTGCCAACTTCTGAGTGTTGGTGAATAAGGTCAATCACTTCTTCTCGGTATGCTTTAGCTTGTGGGTAAACCCAAGTGAATTGATTTTCAACTTCATAGGCTGTGCGATAGCGGTTAGTACGGCCTGGATAGCCTAGCACCATAATATAGTCGCCATCATCAACACTGGCTTTATTTACTTTTAAGTGATGCTTTGGCTGATAGGGGACATTGTCTTCACTGTAATCAGCAGGTTGACCATCTTTGCCAACATAAGCACGGTAAAAACCGTAATCACCTGTATGACGTGGCCACATCCAATTATCTATATCGCCGCCATATTTACCGATACTACTGGCTGGCGCATGTACTAAACGCACATCACGAATAGTTAACTGCTTAAATAAGTAATATTCTAAACCACCGTGAAAGTTCACGACGCTACAGCGGTATCTGTCATCATTCTCACATTCAGCAACTAAGCTCTTTGAATTAATATCAATAGCTTTGTAGCGTGCACTACCTGACATCGCCTCAGTTAAGCCCGCTTTGACTAGCTTGGTTACTTCGGAAATTTCTTCGGTAACATAAATACGACTGCCTGGCGTTGCAGGTAATTCTTCTTTAAAGGATTTGGCTAAAAAACCATTTTTAAGCAGGTTGTTTTCAGCAGTAGAATTATACTGCACTGAGCCATAAACACAGTGATGGTTAGTGGCAACTAAGCCTTGATCAGAAACAAA
>JAPHTO010000068.1 GCA_026196955.1 Colwellia sp.
CTCAATCCAAAGGTATTTTTACAGCAATGTGGTGGGATATGGCATCAGCCATGCAGGGCAAATAATCAAGGTAGCTATGGGTGTTTTTCGTTAATGTCTAATAACAGTGAGAAAAATGAAAAATCACTAGCTGAGTTTGTCATGATTGTTGTGCTTGTTGGTGTACTGATGAGTATATTTATTAATTATTTTATTAAACAAGAAGACCAATTTAGTGAAGCTGGTTTTAAACGCTTGGCGCAAAACTTTACCACTAAAATAGCAACAGTGCATGCTCAGTGGTTAATGGATAAACAGCCAAGCGTTGTAGAGCTTGCATCAATTAATAGCACTACTAAGCAATTGATAGCGGTAAATAAGCAAGGCTGGGTTGATGTTAATAATGACTCGTTAGTGTGTGAGCGTATTTGGCAAGCTGTGATGGAATCACCGTTAAGCTTTATGAAGCAATCTATTACTGCGATAGAAGTGCGAAAATATACAGCACAGCCTTCGCCTCGTGTTAATTTGGCCTGTCGTTATGTTTTACCTAATGGCGTGTATTTTGACTATAATCGATTAAATGGCAAAGTTAGTGCTGTGAATATGGAAAACAGCGCAAAATAGCTTGATGTTTTTTGTAATTTAAGTGTTAAATAAGTGACTTACTAAATAAATCACTGTTACAATTGTTTTTAAGTATGAGAGGTTTCTATGAAACATAATTTGAGACAGAAAATAAATAAGGGAACCAAGATGAAAAAGCAAGCAGGTTTTACCTTAATTGAATTAGCTATTGTTGTGGTGATTTTAGGTTTTTTAGCGGTAACAGCAATTCCTAAATTTATTGATCTCACGGAGCAAGCTAAGCAAGCCAATATTGAAGGTATGGCGGGTGGTTTTGCTACTGGTGTCTCATTAGCAAGAGCACAATGGGAGTCTGAAGGGCGCCCATCTGCTGGCGGTGTTAACCGAATTGACTATGATGGCACAGAGTTGTTTTTAACTACACCACCAGATAATAACCCAACAAACATTAGGCCCGGCTACCCAACGGGCACTGATAACGGTAATCCAACAGGCGCTAACATGACAGCGGCTGACTGTATTGAGGTATGGCAAGGCATATTTGCTCAACCACCATCAATTACTGCCACTATTGCTGATTTAAATAATGACAATAGTATTAACTATTTTGTCAGTGTCGCTGCAAATCAATGTCAGTTCTTTTTAAAAGAAACCTTAAATAAAGATGTTAATGGCTTGTACGAAACACCTGCCGATACTTCTGTAGGGAATAACTTTACATACAACAATGCGAATAGCTCTGTAATTGTAAACATTAATAACTAAATGAAAGCCATGCACTAGTGCTCTTCTTTAAGGGGACTTAGTGAGAATAAGTAATGTCATTCCTATGAGGTCTTCATCGAGAATTGACAAGAGTAGAAATTTTAAAATTTAAATATAAGAAATAGGAAATAGTATGAAGCGCTTAAACAATTTTACTAATAAACAACAAGGTTTCACCCTAATTGAACTCGTTGTGGTTATCGTCATTTTAGGTATTTTAGCCGTAACGGCTGCGCCTAAGTTTATTAATTTAAATGCGGATGCCCATGAAGCCACTTTGAATGCTATTAAAGCCTCAATGCAAAGTGCATCAACACTTGTTCATTCTAAAGCATTGATTGCTGGTGATGAAGCGGCCAATTTTAGCGATAGCAAAACTGTTAAAGTAGATGCTAGTAATTCGGTAGCTATTCATTTTGGCTATCCTACCAATGATTCAACGGATTGGGGGAATTTGTTGGAAATTGACACGACAAATGACTTTGAAGTCGCAACTATTGGTACTGAGGGAGCTGGAGCGTCGGCAATTTATGCGGTATATCCAAAAGGCAAGAAGCCCGATACCCCTGCTGATGGGGATGTTTGCTCAGTACAATATACTGAAGCAACAGGAGCAGGTTCTTTACCTGATATCACAGTGATTACTGGCTGTTAAAATATAGAGTTAAATTAAAAAGGAGAGCCTAGCTCTCCTTTTTTGTCTAAAATAGCTAATCAGACGTTGAAAATGGTTATAAAACAAAGTGGTTTTACGTTAGTTGAATTAATCACAGTAATTATTCTCATTGGAATACTTGCCGTTACTGTGCTGCCAAAATTTGATGGCACAGCAAGTTATGAAGCGCATGCCCATCGTGCGCAATTGATTGCAGCATTACGTCTAACTCAACAGCGGGCAATGCAGCAAACAGACCCTAATGCCGTTTCCACAGGACGCCCTTTTTGTCACCAAATCATTTTTGATAACGATGTTACGACTACTCGTTATGGTGTACCAGACCGAGAAGACTGTACAACTGAAACTTTTTCTGCAACGTGGAAACCTGATGCTACAGGTTTTGAAGTTGATAGTAAGTACCAAATTAGTTTTACTATCGCAGGTTTAACTAACCCAAGTGCCATTAGCTTCGATAGTATGGGACTACCTGTTGCTAATAAGAGTATAGGTAATAACTGTGCTGGTGGGTGCATTATCAATGTGCAAACTAGTGTAGAAACATTGCAAATCAAAATTGAATCAGAGGGCTATATTCATGCTATTTAGCTCTATTGCGACAAGATCAAAACAATCTGGCTTTACTTTAATTGAAATTATTGTCGGTATTGTTGTCTTGGCCATTTCTTTATCGATTGTTGGCACGTTAATCGCGCCAGCAGAAGAAAAAAGTGCCGATCAAATACTGCAAATAAAAGCTGCGGAGCTTGCGCAAAGCCTGCTTAATGACATTAGCTCACGTGCATTTGATGAAAATTCAGATATGGCTGGTGGTCGTATTCGTTGTGGAGAGCCTAATGATGGAAGTAATGACTGTACTCTAGAAGCTAATTTCGGTCCTGATACAGGTGAAACAACTCGTGGGCTTTTTAATGATGTTGATGACTTTCACGATTATTCTGAACATTTTAATGCTAATGATGAAAGCTTACATGTGGGTTATGGCAATTTTATTATCGATGTTCAGGTGAGTTACGACGGTGCATCACTTGGGCTAGCAAATAATGCTGCCAAACTGATTGCCGTGACTGTGACTACACCACTAGGCACTGCCATAGAGTTTTCCACGCATAAGGCAAATTTCTAATGCTAAAACGACAAGGCTCGATAAAGCCAACAAAGGGGTTTACCCTAATTGAGCTTATTTTAGTCATCATTATTTTAGGCGTTATGTCTGTTGGTATTGCAGGTTTTATCACCTTAACCACGCAAACCTACCTTAATGTAAGTAAACGAGATGAACTACTTGCTAATGCTCGATTTGTCGTCGAAAGGTTAAATAGAGAAATACGTAATGCAGTGCCAAATAGTGTTCGTGTAGATAATAATACGATAATGCAATGTATAGAGTTTATTCCTGTAGTTGCGAGTACAACTTATATTGATATTCCTGTTCAGCCTGAGCCAGCACGAGATAACATTACTGTTATTGAATTCCCTAATTCAGGTGGTATCGCGCCTTATCGGTGTGATGATTGTGGTGATTTAGTTATGGTGTACCCTCTATCTGACAGCGAAATTTATGATGATCACACGGACGCTACAGGAAAAGTCTTTGCTTTGGCTTCATTTACCCCTACTGTATTGGATACTTGGGAGATGACGATAAGCAATGGGGATGTCAATTTTACCGAAGACTCTCCTACAGAGCGTATGTATATCGCGAATGAGCAAATTAGCTATTGTGTCTTTGCAGGACAAATTTTTAGATATAATAATAGTATAGGCGGTAGTCAGAGCTTACCTCCACAATCACCTGTCCTTATGGCAGAAAACCTAGCCCCCTTTGATGAAAATCTTTTACCTTTTGAAATACTTCCTGCTACCTTAACTAGAAATGCACTGGTAAAAACGAGGTTGCATTTTACTCAAGATAATGAAGACTATGTCTTTGAAAACGATATACATATAGTAAATGTGCCTTAGTTGCTAGCGTTGTCTCTAGTTATGTCATCTATAAGTCTTGCTGGTGCGGGGCTTTTTATTACTCTGTTTTCGCCCTTTGTATTGCATAAAGAGACACTTAGCGTTACCTTTGCTTTATAAGAATTTTAATGAGCACTCCTGAATCTAAAAGATGTTACAGCTGATATTTTTATCTAAAAAACTGCAAAATGACTTAGCTAAACCTACCATGGTTAAACAGCAAGGTAGTGCTTTGCTAATGGCACTATTTATTATCGTTATTTTGATTTTGTTAGGTGGTGCTTTAGTGCGTGTGTTATCAACAAGCAGTGAAAGTATTGCTCAAGAAGTTATTGGTACGCGTGCTTATGCTGCCGCCAATTCAGCTATGCAAGCAGAATTACAAAAATTGTTTCCGTTAAATGGAGCTACCTCACAATGTAATAGTAATTTCTATGATTTTTCCACGTCTGGAACTAATGTTGATGGGCTTTATCATTGCCGTGCGAGAACGAGTTGTAGAAATTATGCTACTCATCCTGTAGATGGTACCTTGTTTTACCGTTTAACCAGCACTGGAGAATGTGGCAGTAGCAATTTAACGAGCCAAAGTGTGGATGTCGTCGTTAGCAGCCGAACCATTCAAGTAGAAGCGAGGAGCTTGTAAATGCTTTCCCGTTTTTATTTGATTTTAATTATCTATTGTTCTTTCACTGCTAATGCATTTGCTGCCCAGTGTTTAGACGTATTCCCTGATGCCAGCCAAACTTATGGGCCAGAGCTCATCTTACCTACCTTTAGAAATAGCACAAATGTAGACGGTAACTTATCCGGCAGTAATTTAGCTATTCCAGTTGGGAATTATCGTAATATTGAAGTGAGTAGAAATGGTGTCGCAACTTTTACCTCAAGTGATGCCGAGTACCGCATTGAAAAATTAACAGTAGGAAGAGATGCTACTGTACAGTTTGTTGCAGGGGATTATTGGATTGACGAATTAAGGCTTGAAAGAAATACAACTCTAGCCGTAGTGGGGGCAGGTACGGTACGAATTTATGCTGATAGTCTTTTGCAGTTCTCCTCTTATTCTCGAATTAATCAAGCAGGGGGAAATTTAATTGTTGTTGGCTACGATGATGTAGAGCTAAATAGAAATACTGATTTTACCGGGGTGCTGTATGTAAATGATGAATTATCACTCGATAGAGACGTCTCTGTATTAGGTTCAGTAACGGCAGATGATATCGACTCGGATAGGGGAGTAAGTACAACTTATCAAGAATCAATGATAACGGGGTCTGATTTTAACGGTATGTGTGATAGCACTCCAGAAGCAATTGAGCCGATTGCCAATTACCGTTTTGATGAATGTGAATATACTGGTGCAGCCTTTGAGGTTGTTGATCAAACGGGTAACTATGCAGCAACTACCTTCAGCGGTTTCAATACAAGTGAACAAGGCCAGATTGAGCGGTTTGCTGATCTTAGCGACAAAGATCACCATATTGAAACCAGCATACCTTTGCCTAGCAGTTTTACTGTAAGTGCTTGGTTTAAAAAACCAACCAGTAATAGTGGTAGCCCTTATTTTGTCTTAGGCGCGATGCAAAGTGGCGGCGATTTGCTTTATGTTGATCGTACTAATAATTGGCGTTGGGGGGTATATAACCCAAGTACGGGATCTCAAGATGGTGATTTTTCATTCGCCTCATTAGATAACAACTGGCATCACCTAGCATTAGTTTATAGCGGAGGGCAAACTCAATTATATATAGATGGCAGTCTTGAAGATTCTGTGAATAGAGCTCCCACTGGCACATTAAAATATATTGGCACTTCATTTGATGGTGTGACTGGCAGTAATGCTCAAGGTTTTCGGGCAGCATTAGATGAGTTTATGGTGTTTGATTCAGCACTTAGTGGAAGTGCTATTCAAACTTTTTATGATAACCAAAACGCCCAAAAAAATTATGATGGTAGTGATAGAGATACAGTAAATTGTTTAATACCGAGTACAGAATACCGTTTTGATGAGACAGAATACTCTGAAACAGCAGATGAAATAGTTGACAGCATTGGTGGGTTTCATGGCTTGGCAAAAGACAGTCAACCAACAGAAGGGAAGGTATGTAATGCCATTGACCTGAGTGCATCAGGTACCACTAATTATGCCATTTTGGATGAAAATATATTAACAGGAAAAACGGACTTTAGTATTTCTTTATGGGCAAAAACAAGTAAAACCTCAAACCAGAGTATTCTCTCAGGCGCTGGCGCGAGTACTAATGAACTAATTATGTGGTTTACAAGCCATACACGGTTCCTACCTTATTTAAAAGGAAGTCAAAATGGAACAATTACCACAGATTCAATTGCCGATAATAATTGGCATCATATAGTGTGGACAAGGCAAGGCAGCCAAAGTTGCTTGTTTGTCGATAAAGTATTGCAAGGTTGCGTAACGCAAACGACTTTGCCTTTAAGTATTCAAAGCTTAATTCTCGGGCAAGAGCAAGATAGTGTTGGTGGACGTTTTTCTTCATCGCAAGCGTTCGATGGTTTAATTGATGAGTTTTTAATTTTTGAACAAGCCATTTCTGTTGCCGATATAGCGACTATTTATGATAACCAAGATGCAGGGTTAGGTTATGATGGTAGTACTCGAGATTGTCCTATTTCAGTAATTCCACCGCCCATTCTTGATATTCAGTTTGATGAGACTAATTGGACAGATGCTAATTCCGTTATTGATAGTAGCGGCAATAATTATCATGCCAATGCCGTGAATGCCACACCTACAGAAGGATTGATTTGTCGTGCTGCAGATTTCACTTCGGCGGGAATTAACGATTATATTACGCTAGATAGTAATACACTGCATAATCGTAATAACTTTACAATTTCTTTATGGTATAAAACACCTAAAACAGGCCCACAAAGCCTTATCTCTGCTGGAAACTCGTCACAACTTAATGAATTGATATTTTGGTTTACCAACGATACTAGATTTAGCCCTCATATAAAAGGAGGCTCACAGTCTATTACAACCAATACTGTTGCCGGAGATGTGTGGCATCATTTAGTATGGACACGATCTGGGAGTAATAATTTATTTTATCGTGATGGTGTATTGCAAGCGGGAACGGCCACTTTGTCTGGCGGCGCTCTTAATATTACCAGTCTAATATTGGGACAAGAACAAGACTCACTAGGAGGAGGATTTGATTCTTCACAAGCGGTGGAGGGCTTAATTGATGAGCTATTAGTTTTTGATAAAGCATTGTCATCTACAGATGTTCATGAAATTTTCACAAACCAAAATAATGGTTTGAATTACGATGGCACAAGTAGGGCCGATTGCCAACCGTTATTAGATCACTTTGAGATTGAGCACGATGGTCAAGGGCTTACTTGTGAAGCCGAATCTATAACAATTAAAGCGTGTGCTAATGCGTCATGTTCAACCCTAAATACAGATACGGTCGATGTAGGATTATCAATTAATGGTACTTTTCATAAAACCGTCACTGTTTCTGGTGGCAGTACAATCACGACTTTTCCTTTTACAAGCCCAGGCACGGCAACGTTAAGTTTAGATCAAACCTTTGAATGTGAAAATGGCGCTTCAACAAGTTGTGATGTGGTCTTTAGCGATACTGGCTTTCGATTCTTCTCTAATGTTGAAGGAACGTCAATTCCCACTCAACTATCTGGTAAACCATCAAATCTAGGCTTCGAAGCGAGTACTTTAAAAGTTCAGGCTATTGAGAAAAACCCCGATACAGGTGCTTGCCAAGCTTCGTTTATTAACACTACCGCGATCGAAATGGCAGCAACCTGTGTTGATCCTGTCGCCTGTGCAAGTAGTCAAGTGGCTATCAATAATTTAAGTACAACAAGCAATATTTCTACGCTAGATAATGCTGATACGCTATCTTATAGTTCAGTAGAGCTAGATTTCAGTGATAATACTGTCAACAGTGCTGAGTTTGTTTTTACTTACCCTGATGCGGGTAAAGTTCAGCTTCATGCCCGTTATAATATTCCTGATGAAAATGGTGATCCCTCAGGTAATTACATGTTGGGTAGCTCTAATACTTTTGTTGTTCGGCCTTTTGGTTTTTATGTTGAGGTATCGGATAACCCTAAAGCGCAAACGGCTGCAGGTGATAAATTTATTGCCGCAGGAGAAGACTTTAAAACCACGTTAACTGCAATTCAGTGGCAGGCTGCAGATGATAGTATTGACAATAATGGTAACCCTGATGATGGTGCTGACTTATCTGATAATGCTGCCACGTTGAATTTTGGTAAAGAAGTGAGTCCAGAAACAGCCCTGATTGAACAAGCGATTGTTTTACCCAACCCAGGTGCCTTGGGTGATTTAACCAACAGTAACTTTTCAGGTTTTGATGATGGGAAAGCTACAGTTGCTGACATGACTTATGATGAAGTGGGTATTATTAGTTTTAGTGCAAATTTAACGGATAATAGTTATCTAGGGGTGGAAGATGTGGTTGGCAGTGAGCCTTATGTTGGTCGTTTTATTCCTCATCACTTTGAATTAACTCCCATTGTTGAGGGAGAGTTGAAATCTGTTTGTGATATAACAATACCTAGTTCGGAGATGGGCTTTGCTTATAGTGGTCAAATGAGTAGTTCTTCTTCAGGCAAAGGTGCTTTGCAATACGACCTTTTACCTGAAGTCACTATAACACCACAAGCTAAAGGTGGCTCTCACACCCAAAACTATACGGGGAACTTCAATAAACTCATACTCAGTGGTATCACACGTTTTCAAGTGGATGATGGCACAGGTACGCTTGTCGATGCACCTATCGAAGATGCTGAACGAAAAGGTGTTGATGATATCAATAAGGTGAAACTCACGGCTAATTTCTTTGATGCTAGTTTAACAGAGAGCTCTGCAGTGCTTAGCTTTGAATATAGTGCTTTAGATAATTTTATTTATACCCATGAACAAAACTCTGAAATTATTCCTTTTACGTCAGATATTAAGCTAAGACTAGCGTCTGTTATTGATGAAGATGGTGTTACCGCCAATGATGCAGATGGTGATCCTGATGGTGCAGGAGCTATTGTAGAAGCAGATACTGTTATAACCTTAAATCCTACAGGTAAAGAAATTCGCTTTGGCCGTGCTTACCTTGAAAATAGCTTTGGTCCAGAAACATCCAATTTGCCTCAACCATTCTCAGTGCAATATTTAAATATGCTTGGAATTTATGTAACAAATGAGCAAGATACTTGTACAAACTTTGATACATCTAAAATCACATTAAGTAATGGTACATTAAATAAAGATTTAGTTAATGTTGAAACGGCTACAGGATATTTTGACGATACACTGCCTAATGGTGAAACTCGAGCTATGGAGTTATCTATCATTCCTCCTAAAGCAGGAAAGCGAGGAACGGTAAATGTTGAATATGATGTTTATGACTGGTTAAAGTATGACTGGGATTGGAACGGCGTTGAAGTTAAAACCTTTGATGAAAACCCTAATGCAGTTGCCACCTTTGGTCTATTTCGCGGCAATGACAGAATAATTTACCAACGAGAAGTCACTAATTAGTCTTTGCTTACTTGTGAATACAAAATAAATACTCAAATTAGTCATTAAAACAAGCAACATAATAGAATTGGCCTAAATACTCAGGTATGATTATTCGATCTATTTTAGTAATAGTATTTAACGCGCATTTTCACAGGACATTTCGAGCTTATGTTTAAAAAATTACGTGGTATGTTTTCTAACGATTTATCAATCGATTTAGGTACAGCCAACACCCTTATTTATGTTAAAGACCAAGGCATTGTTTTAAACGAGCCTTCAGTAGTGGCTATTCGTCAAGACAGAGCGGGTGGCTCGAAAAGTGTGGCAGCAGTTGGTGTTGCCGCGAAACAAATGCTAGGTCGTACCCCAGGTAATATTGAAGCTATTCGTCCAATGAAAGATGGTGTTATCGCCAACTTTTTTGTCACTGAAAAAATGTTGCAGCACTTTATTAAACAAGTACATAGCAATAACTTTTTACGTCCAAGCCCTCGTGTTTTAGTCTGTGTTCCTTGTGGCTCTACTCAAGTTGAGCGACGTGCGATTCGTGAATCAGCTATGGGCGCAGGTGCTCGTGAAGTGTATTTAATTGATGAGCCTATGGCAGCAGCTATTGGTGCTGGTATGCCAGTATCTGAAGCAACCGGCTCTATGGTGGTCGATATTGGTGGTGGTACTACCGAGGTGGGTATTATCTCGTTAAATGGTGTTGTTTATTCATCATCAGTTCGCATTGGTGGCGATAAATTTGACGAAGCTATCATTAATTATGTACGTCGTAATTTTGGTAGCCTTATTGGTGAAGCGACTGCCGAGCGCATCAAGCATGAAATAGGCTCAGCCTACCCGGGTGAAGAATTAGTTGAAATTGAAGTACGCGGCCGTAATTTAGCCGAAGGTGTACCACGCAGCTTTACCTTAAATAGCAATGAAATTTTAGAAGCACTGCAAGAGCCGTTAACGGGTATTGTTAGTGCCATTATGGTTGCACTAGAGCAATCACCACCAGAGCTAGCCTCAGATATTTCTGAGCGCGGTATGGTGCTTACCGGTGGCGGTGCATTATTGAGAGATCTTGATCGCTTGTTAATGGAAGAAACAGGGATCCCTGTGGTTGTTGCTGAAGACCCACTTACCTGTGTAGCAAGAGGCGGCGGTAAAGCCCTAGAGATGATTGATATGCATGGGGGCGATCTTTTCTCCTATGAATAAAATTGATATTTTTTCGTTGTTATTTAATCCAATAACCACGTTAAAAGTACTCATTGACTAGCGTCAACTCCGTGCTTTTGCCTTGTTCTTGGAATAAATTCCTGTGAAAAATTACCAATTTACTAAATTGAGTTGAGATGAATAGAACTTACCATTAGAAGCTTGTAACTGGTTTTATATGAACCCAATTTTTAAACATGGTCCATCCCCACAGCACCGACTAGTCTTGGTGCTGTTTTGTTCTGCGTTGTTGATTTTTTTCGACCATAAAATGGCCAGTTTTGAGTCTGTGCGTGGCTATTTACAATCCTTAGTAAGCCCTTTGCAATATATTGCCAATACACCAAAGCAAGTTATGACATGGGCTTCTGAGAATATTGTGACTCGCCAACAGTTAATGAGTGAGAATCAGCAATACCGATTAAATGAATTAGCTTTTCAAGAACAAAGCATGCAACTGGATATTATCAAGCAAGAAAATGCCCGTTTGCGTTCACTTTTGGCATCGCCACTTCGCAGTGAATTAAAGAAAATGGTTGCTGAAGTACTCTCTGTTGATAGTGATCCTTATAGTCATCAAGTTGTGATTAATCGTGGAGCTGCTGATGGCGTCTTCGAAGGACAACCCGTGCTTGATGCGCAAGGTATTGTCGGACAAATTTTGCATGTTGGTCAAACAAGCTCACGGGTTATTTTGATCACAGATATTTCTCATGCCGTGCCCGTTAGAGTAAAGCGAAATGGTCTTAGGTTATTAGCCGCAGGAAGTGGGCGTATCGATAGGCTAACGCATAATTTTGTGCCACACAGCGCTGATGTACAAACAGGAGACTTGTTAGTTAGCTCAGGCCTAGGTGGGAAGTACCCTGAAGGTTATCCTGTTGCTACGGTGACTTTTGTTAGTCAAGATGAATCACGAGAATTTGTGAGTGTTTACAGTACACCTATTGCACAAATTGATCGCTTACGTTATTTACTTTTACTCTCTGAGAAAAAGCCGCAGAGTATTTTTGCTCCAAAGCAGCAAGACAGTGCGGCGACTAAGGCTATTGAATCAATCAATACTGACTCGAAACCGGCTAAAAAGGTCGTGCAATAATGTTTGCTCATAATGGTATTATTGTTATTTTTACCCTACTAATCGCAGTGATGGCTAGCATTATGCCTTTGCCATTAAGTGTTGATGTTTTCAGGCCTGACTGGGTATTGATCGTTTTAATATACTGGACCATGGCGTTGCCTGGCCGCGTGAATATTATTACTGCTTGGGTGATGGGATTGTTATTGGATGTGCTGCTTGGCTCTGTACTGGGCGTACACGCTGCAGCAATGGCCGTGGCTATTTATATTGTTGCCGAAAACTTTCAAAAAATAAGAAACTTTTCAATAAGCCAGCAAGCATTAATTACTGGCGTGTTGGCTGCTTTATATCATTTAGTGGTTTTTTGGCTGCAACGTTTTTTAATTGATGTCACTTTTTTAACCAGTTATTTATATCCAGTGATCACCTCAATTGTTTTATGGCCTTGGATGTTTTTATTGCTTCGAAAAGTACGTCGACATTTCTCTATTAAATAAAAAGTTACATTAAATATAATGAAAAAACTTGTACTTGCTTCACAATCGCCTCGACGACAAGCACTGCTAAATCAGCTAGGTTATCAATTTTCAATCTTGGTTGCTGATATTGATGAATCGGTACACCTTAATGAAAGCCCTGATAATTATGTTTTACGTTTAGCCAGGCAAAAAGCGCAAGTGATATTTGAGCAATTACCCGTTGAAGAGCAAGTTGATACTATAGTACTTGGGGCCGATACATGTGTTGTCAGTGATGGTAAAATCTTGGGAAAACCCGCTGACCAGCAACAATGTATCACCACATTAAGGCAGCTTAGCGGTAAAAATCATCAAGTATTAACCAGTATTGCAACAGTGAGTAAAACTCTTGTTGATAAAAAATTGGTCACCACACAAGTGAGCTTTAAATCATTATCAACAGCAGAGATTGAACGTTATTGGCAAACGGGTGAGCCTTGTGACAAAGCAGGCTCTTATGCCATTCAGGGGATAGGTGGGCAATTTGTGACTAGTATTCATGGCAGCTATTCAGCAGTTGTTGGTTTACCTTTATATGAAACTTCACAAATGCTAGCTAAACTTGGGTTACCGACAACAATTGCGAATTTAGGATAAGACCAGCTATTTCCCGCACTAAAGCAAGGAACAAAGAAATGAGTAGTGAGTTATTAATCAATGTTACCCCGAGTGAAACTCGTGTTGCCTTAATTGAACACGGCTCTTTGCAAGAAGTGCATATTGAACGAGAAGCGAAGCGTGGCATTGTCGGTAATATATATTTAGGTAAAGTGATCCGTGTATTACCTGGTATGCAAGCAGCTTTTGTTGATATTGGCTTAGACAAAGCCGCTTTTTTGCATGCCTCAGATATTAATTCTAAGCTAATTTTAAAAGAAGAAACGGAGCAGGTACCCGATATTCGCGCCTTAGTACATGAAGGCCAGCATATCATGGTACAAGTGGTTAAAGATCCGCTGGGCTCAAAAGGCGCTCGTTTAACCACGGATATTACCATTGCATCTCGTTATTTAGTGCTGATGCCCCATGCTAGTCATGCGGGTATTTCGCAGCGTATTGAAGATGTTGAAGAGCGTAAGCGTTTAAAAGATATTATTACCCCATTTTGTGATGAACATCAGGGCTTTATTGTTCGCACAGCAGGGGAAGGTGCAGGTGAGCAAGAGTTACAACATGATGCGACATTTTTGCGTCGAGTATGGAAAAAAGTGCAAGAGCGCAAGCAGCGAAAGCAAGTGAATATGCCGCTTTATCAAGATTTATCATTATCTTTGCGCGTACTTAGAGACTTTGTTGGCATGGAGTTTGAGCGAATTCGCATCGACTCAAAATTAACGTTTGAGCAACTTAAAGCCTTTAGTGAAGAGTTTGTACCTGAGTTAACCAAGGTCATGGAATACTACCCAGGTGAACGACCCATTTTTGATTTGTTTTCAGCGGAAGTGGAAATCCAGCGGGCATTACACCGTAAAATTGAATTGAAATCAGGTGGCTATTTGATTATTGATCAAACAGAAGCCATGACGACGATTGATATCAATACCGGGGCTTTTGTCGGTCATCGTAATTTAGAAGACACTATTTTTAGTACTAACATTGAAGCGACACAGGCGATTGCGCGTCAGTTAAGATTAAGAAATTTAGGCGGCATTATCATTGTTGATTTTATCGATATGCATAATGATGATCATAAGCGTCGTGTGCTAAGCAGCTTAGAAATGGCAATGTCAAAAGACAATGTTAAATTTAGTGTGCATGGCTTCTCATCCCTTGGCTTGGTGGAAATGACCCGTAAACGTACTCGCGAAAGTTTAGAGCATGTGCTGTGTGATGAGTGCCCTGTTTGTACTGGGCGTGGTAATCTAAAAACGGTTGAAACCGTATGTTTTGAAATATTGCGTGAAATTGTTAGGGTAAATCGTGCCCATGATGCCGATAAGTTTATTGTCTATGCTTCTTCACCAGTGAGTGACTTTTTAGTGAACGATGAATATCATAACCTTGCTGAAGTTGAAGTCTTCATTGGTAAGTCGATAAAAGTGCAAACAGAAGCTATGTACTCGCAAGAGCAATTTGATGTGGTGATGATGTAGCTGCTTTATAGCTGATCTTTATTTGAAAATGGAAAATAATTTTTAATGTCTATAACAAGCGTTTCAAATCGTTGGTTAAACCGCTTATATAAAACACTAGCAATTTTGTTGGTGGTTTTTGCTGTGCTGATCAGTGCATTTCGTTTGTTTTTGCCTTACGTTGAGCATTACCGAGAAGATTTTCAAGACTACATAAACGATACTAATCAAACCAATATTGTTATTGGTAGTTTAGGTATGAGCTGGCAACGATGGGGCCCAACTATTGTCTCTAAGCAAGTTACCTTAGTTGATAATGAAGATGCGCATATTTATATTCAACACCTTGAAATGCAAGTGGATTTTTTGGCAACCATTACACAACAACGTTTAGTCTCTAGTAACTTAATTTTAGATGGCGCAAAGGTGAGCATCAATCAAGGGCTATGGAGTACCGCTGAAAGCGCAGAGCCCAAAGTAGCTGAAACTACAACGGATAATGATGTTAGTGATTTTGAACAGATCTCTACTATTTTCTTAAATCGCTTAAACCAATTTTCAGTGCGTAATAGCCATATTATTATTACTAATCAAAAGTTAGAGCGTAATTTTCATGTCAATAATTTAAATTGGACTAACCGGGGTAACCGACACCAAGCACAAGGTAATATTATTGTTGATGAGTTAAGTAGCAATAATCTAGCCTTGAAAATTGACCTTTTAGGTGATTCTTTTGATGAGTTAAAAGGTTTAATGTATGTCGAAGCAAATCACCTTGATATTACGCCTTGGCTTGACAGTGTCTTAGCACTAGATAATGACAAAACAAAGACCGATATTGGTTTTGCTACTTGGCTGAAGGTTAAGCAAGGCAAAGTAGAGCGTGTGCAGGTTGAATTGCATGATAATCATATAAACTGGCAAGATAAAGGTGTTCAACATGCCTTAACGTTAAGTGCCGGCCAGTTATTGATGGTGAAAGGAAAACAGCCCGGCAGCTTTAAAATGTACAGTACCCCGCTTGTAATGCAGTTTAATCAGCAAGATAAGCAAGAATATATTGTTCAAATGAATAAGAGTGCCACCGGCTTCTCGGTATACTTATCTGCATTTGATCTAGCTCTGATCAGTCAAGTTTCTCCGTTAGTTATTACTGAGCAAAATACCCGTAACTTATTCTCCCAATTAAATGTTGTCGGAGAAGCCCATGATATCTATTTGAAAAAAAGCGCTGATAACATTCAAGCACTTGCTAATTTTACTCAGGTTTCGACTCAATTTAGCCAAGGTATTCCTGGGGTAAAAAATTTATCAGGACAGCTAAGTTTCACTGAGAATAACTTGCACTTGGATATATCGGCTAAACAAGGAGAGCTAGACTTTAATGAACTTTTTGTTGCGCCTATTGTTTACCATTCACTTGCTGCTGATGTAAATCTAAGTTTTTTTAACCAGAAACCAGCTAAGCAAGGCTGGCAATTAGAGGTTAATAATATTGCGGTTAACTCTCCTGAATTAACCATGAGTGCAGATTTAGCAATTAATGCTCAACAAGGCCATGAAATGACCATGGCTTTATTGGCATCTATCACCGAAGGAGATGCCACTAAAGCGGGAAATTATTTCCCACTAACTTCCATGAGCGCTGACTTGGTTAATTACCTAAACACAGCGATAGTCTCTGGTCGAGTAAATCAAGCTCAAGTACTGATAAATGGCCCACTATCACATTTCCCTTTTACCGATAATAGCGGCATTTTTGTCGTGGATGCTGAGCTTGAGCAAGGTGTGTTTAGTTTTGATAATGAATGGCCAGCAATCACTGATTTTGCTGCTAATTTAAATTTCACCAATAACAGCATGTTAATAACAGGTCGAAGTGGTAGTTTAGTTGGCCTTGATGTAAATGGTGTGCAAGCCGCCATTGATGATTTAGCCAATGAGCAAGTACTCACTGTTGATACTCTTGTTAAACCTTCCGCTGCCAATTTAGTGGCAGACTTGATGGATAAAAGTCCGTTAAAAGACAGTGTCAGTGCTGTGTTAGAACAATTGCAAGTTGACGGTAATATTCAAGGCGAGTTTCATTTGAACTTGCCTTTAAATGCGACTGAGCAGGTCTTGGCGAGTGGTAAAATTAATTTTTCTGATAACCAAGTTGCTTTGCAAACGCCGCGCATGGACTTTGCAAAAGTTAAGGGGCAGTTAAGTTTTGCTAATGATAAAATAAGCACCGAAAACCTATCATTAACCTGGTTAGATATGCCTTTGAACCTTGATATAACGGGAGAAGATAAGGTCGAGTATTATGATACTGATATTGCTATCACGGCTAACTGGCAGGAGAAAAGCTGGCAACAACATGTGGCGCCTTTATTGAAAAAATACCTAAGTGGAGAAGTGCAATGGCAAGGAGAAATATCCTTACATCAGCATCACAGTGGCGGTTTTTCTTATGATTTTACAATTGATAGTGATTTAGCCCAAACGCTATTCCATCTACCTGCACCTTATGAAAAGGCTCAAGGACAGAAGGTGCCTTTAACCGTTAAGGTGAATGGACAGTTAGATGAGTCAACCATTAATGCCAATTATGGCGAGCAGCTAAGTTTTTTTGGTGTACTTGAACATGATACTAGCCATTTTGAACGTGCCCATTTAGTGCTTGGCGATGAAAAGATGCTGTTACCTACAGGAGGCTTTCATATCACCACAACATTGGCGTATGCAGACTTTAGCTATTGGCAGCCATTGATCACCGATATTATCGATAGTGTTAATAATGATTCGGCAAATGAGCAAGCTGCAACGCAGAACAATAGTTCTCCAAGCTTGTTTTCTAAGCCAGAGCGAATTCGCGGCACGTTAACCGAATTAGATATTTTGGGACAACAGCTTAATAATGTTTCTTTTAATTTACTTGATAAAGAGCATTGGTGGTTGCTGCAGTTAAATGCTAAAGAAACACGAAGTCGCATTAAGTTTTTTCCTGATTGGTTGTCTCAAGGGATTGATGTTGAAGCAGACTTTATTAACTTTTCAACAGGCAAAGAGGTTAATGCTAGTACAGAGCATGTAGCCGATACTAGTGTGAAAGCGCGTATTAATGAACAAGATGTATTTGCGAATATTCCTAAAATAAATTTACGTTGTGATAGTTGTAAAGTAGATAAATTAGACTTAGGAGAAGTGAAAATATCATTATCAAGAACAGAAGAAAATATTATCACTATTGATCATTTTAGTGCGAAACGGGAACAAGTAGAGTTCAGTCTAGTGGGGCAATGGAAAAAGGATGCTAAAGGCTCAAATACTGATATTCATGGTAATTTGGCATTGAAAAATATTGAATATGAGCTGGAGCAGTTGGGGTATGGCTCCATTATTCGTGATAGTGGTGGCAAGTTGGATTTTGATTTGAACTGGCAAGGTGGCCCGCATGAATTTGCAGCTGAACGACTAAACGGTGATGTGAGTGCAAAAATAGATGACGGTTATCTAGCAGAAGTAAGTGATAAGGCGCGTATTTTTTCGGTGTTGAGTCTTGATTCATTGGTTCGAAAATTGACTTTAGATTTTCGTGATATTTTCAGTGATGGCATGTTTTATAGTGATATCAAGGGGGGCTATCATATAAAAGATGGTGTGCTCTATACCGATGATACTCGAATGAATGGTCCGGCAGGTAACTTATATATCCAAGGTAATACTAACTTTGTTACTAATGTACTTGATTATAAAATGTCCTATAAGCCCAACCTTACCTCAAGTTTACCCGTGCTTGCTTGGATAGCGACCTTGAATCCCGTGGTGTTTTTAGCAGGTGTAGCAATCGACCAAGTGATCACCTCAAAAGTAGTTTCGGAATTTAATTTTGAGTTAACGGGTAACATTGATGATCCTAATTTTAGAGAAGTGAATCGTAAAAGTCGTGATATCAGTGTTGGTCGGTCAACGCCACCTGAATTTGTTGATAATAATAGTGAAGATAAATCGAACAAAGATAATAACAGTAATAGTGATAAAAATAATGGTATTAAACCTCAATCACTTAAACAATATAAACCGATTAACTATGTAAATGATTTACCTAATGAGCTAAATAATGGTTAACGCTAATACCGCTAAAAATACAGCCGCACAGCATAGTACTGATAAGCTAAATACCGTGAAGCTTAGTGCCATTCAACTTAATGCTAAACCAAATGTTGAAGAAAACCTGAAAGCTATTTCAAGACAGCTTGCGTTAATCACAGCAAAAGATAATGGTGATGAGCACCTTGTTGTTTTACCTGAGTGTTGCTTATTTTTTGGCGCTAACGACAAAGCACAATTACAGTTAGCTAAAAATAGTCAGCAATCACAAAAAGGGTTTAGTAGTACATTGCAATTAGCCTTAAGTCAGCTTGCTCAGCAATATAGCGTATACCTTGTTGCCGGTACTATTCCGTTACTCAGCCTAGAAGAAAGCCTAAACGATAAATTTTCCAACGCGAGTTGTGTATTCAATCCTGAAGGTGAAATGCTCGCATGCTATAATAAAATTCATTTGTTTGATGTTAACGTAGAAGATAATGAAAAAAGTTATTTTGAATCGCGTTACACGCAAGCAGGGAATGAGCCGTGCGTGGTAAAAACACCGCTAGCAAATATTGGTTTGTCAGTCTGTTTTGATGTACGCTTTCCTACGCTTTATCAAACGTTAACTGCGCTAGGTGCTGATATCATTACCGTACCTAGTGCCTTTACTCGTGTTACGGGTAAAGCGCATTGGCAAACATTATTACAAGCTCGTGCCATTGAAAATCAAGTCTATATCATTGCTGCTGGACAAGAAGGTGTTCATGAAAATGGTCGAGAAACTTGGGGGCACTCGATGATTATTAGCCCTTGGGGTGAAATACTCGCCTGCCTTGAGCAAGGTGAAGGCTTCATTAGCAGCGATTTTTTACCGGAAGAAATTAGCCGAATACGTGCAAGCATGCCGTTAAATTCACCCCTGAATTAATCTAAATTACCATAATATTAAGTTGTATATAAATGAATAAAGTTGAACAAGCCTTATTAACAGATAGTCATATTGACGATGCTATTTTAACAAATACCCTAGAGAGTATGATGGGGCGGCAAGTAGATTTTGCGGATTTATATTTTCAGTCTAGCAAGCATGAATCATGGATGTTAGAAGATGGTATTGTCAAAGAAGGCTCTTATAATATGGAGCGCGGAGTTGGTGTTAGGGCAATATCGGGAGAAAAAACGGGCTTTGCCTATTCAGATGATATATCGCCACAGGCGCTTCAACAAGCTGCGGATGCGGCAAAAGGCATTGCAGAAAATGGGCAGGGTGGCCAAGTTCAAGCCTTTAAGCGTCAATCACCAATAAAAATTTATCAAGCGATTGAACCACTTGCTAGCTTAACTCAAGAGCAAAAAATCGCGTTACTTCACGAAGTTGAAGCCCATGCTAGACAACTTGATAGCCGTGTATCACAAGTAATTGTTAGTTTGTCTGGTGTCTATGAAAAAATACTAGTGGCAGCAAGTGATGGTACTTATGGCACAGATATACGACCGTTAGTGCGATTGAATTGTTCGGTACTCGTTGAAGAAAATGGTAAACGTGAGCGAGCTAGTGCAGGTGGTGGCGCGCGTACAGATTACAGTTACTTCTTCGAGCTAGAAAACACTAAAGCTCGTTATTTAACTTATGCCGAAGAAGCCGTTCGTCAAGCATTAGTCAATCTGGTGGCAGTAGAGGCACCTGCGGGCTCGTTTCCTGTTGTATTAGGTGCTGGCTGGCCGGGTGTATTACTTCATGAGGCCGTTGGTCATGGTTTAGAGGGAGACTTTAACCGTAAAGGCTCATCAACTTTTTCAGGAAAAGTCGGTAGTAAAGTTTGCTCTGAGCTTTGTACTATTGTCGATGATGGTACTATGGCTAATCGTCGAGGCTCTTTGAGTATTGATGATGAAGGCACACCGGGTCAATATAATGTGCTTATTGAAAAAGGTATCTTAAAAGGCTACATGCAAGATAAACATAATGCTAGCTTGATGGGGGTTAATTCTACAGGCAACGGTAGACGTGAATCTTATGCGCATTTACCTATGCCACGTATGACAAACACATATATGCTTGCCGGCGAGTCTAGCCCTGAAGATATTATTAAATCAGTGAAAAAAGGCATTTATGCGCCCAACTTTGCGGGCGGGCAAGTCGACATTACCTCGGGCAAGTTTGTTTTTACAAGCTCAGAAGCTTACCTTATTGAAAATGGTGAAATAACAACGCCAGTAAAAGGGGCGACGTTAATTGGTAGTGGGCCAGAAGCAATGAAGAATGTTTCTATGGTCGGTAATGACTTAAAACTGGATGCAGGCGTTGGTGTTTGCGGAAAAGATGGTCAAAGCGTCCCTGTTGGTGTTGGTCAGCCAACGTTAAAAATAAATGAGATGACGATTGGCGGTACACAGTAAGCAACAGTGATGAGTCACGAGTTTAAGAGTAGCGAGTTGCGAAGACAAATTATTAATAACTTTCGTAACTCGTCGCTTTCCTTACTCGTTTGCCCTTCCTTCGACAGGCTTAAGATGAATGGAAATTCCCGTTTGCCCTGAGCGCGGAGCAGTCGAAGGGTTAACTATGCTCTTTTAAGTAAGCAAATAAATTTTTATAATGTTTACCCAACTTCTCGGCTTTTTTCTCTTTAGCTGCATGGCGAACCAATTGCTTTAGTTTTTGACGCTCCATTTGTTCAAATTCAGCGAGCGTGGCTTCAACTGCCTCATTTCCTTGTTCAATCAACTCATCTCTGAGCGTTTCTAAGCGCACAAATTTAGCCGTAGCTTGTTGGTGTTTATTCGCCATTACGTCAATTGCTTGGTGAATTGGCTCAAGATCTGTCTCGAGTAAGATTTTGGCAATGTGACGGATATGACGACGCAATGCTTCATGTTTATTTTTAATTTTATCGGCAACCACCATAGCATCTTTTAAATCTTCACTAAGAGGAATAAGACTGCGTTGATGTTTAGACATTTCCACTAAAGATTGTGCGAAGTCCTGCAATTGATGCATTTCTTTTTTTATTTCTGTTTTACTTTTTAATTCTTCTTCCATTTCTGGTGTTAAATCGTCGATATCGTTGGCAGAGTGGGGCATAATAGTGGTTACTACAAGTCAAATTTAATCAGTACTAACGCCATTATACGCAAATTGCGATAAAGTTGGTATTCAAAAGCCTAATTAGATATTTATATGACCACAGCAAGTAAAATTAATGATCCACTAATCGAGCAGATGGGTGAAGTAAAAGAGCGTGTAGCAAAAGTGCTAGAGTTAGCTAAAACTTTAGGTGCTGATGGCGCTGAAGTTGCCATGAGTCGCCAACAAGGCTTAAGTGTGGGTACACGTTTAGGTGAAGTTGAAAATGTTGAGTTCACTAATGATGGCGCCTTAGGAATTACAGTTTATCAGCAAGGCCGAAAAGGTAGCGCGTCAACGGCGGACTTATCTGAGAAAGCGTTATCACAAGCCGTAGAAGCCGCGGTGAATATTGCTAAATATACCTCGGTTGACGATTGCTCAGGTCTAGCGGATAAAACATTGTTGGCCATGCAGAGCAAGGATCTCGATTTATACCATCCAAAAGCATTAACCACAGAGCAAGCTATTGATATTGCTAAAGCGTGTGAGCAAAGCGCTTTAGAAAGCGATCAGCGTATTAGCAACTCAGATGGTGCCAGCTTAGATTGTTTTTCAGGCTTTAAAGTCTATGGGAATAGTCATGATCAATTAGTCGCTTATCCAAGCTCTCGCCATAGCCTGAGCTGTGTGGTTATTGCTGGTAGTGATGATGATATGCAACGTGATTATGCTTACGATGTTAATAGAGACTTTTCTTTGCTAGATAGCGGTGTTGATATTGGCCAAAAAGCCGCGCATGAAGTTATTTCGCGCTTGCACCCACAAAAATTGTCAACCATGAAAGTGCCTGTGTTGTTTCGTGCAGATATTGCCAATACACTTTGGGGGCACTTTATCGCTGCTATTAGTGGCGGTAATTTATATAGAAAATCATCTTTCTTATTAGAGGCATTAGGGGAAATAGTTTTTCCTGAGTTTTTATCTATTCAAGAGCGCCCTCATATCCCTAAAGCCTTAGCGAGTAGTGCCTTTGATAGTGAAGGTGTGGCAACACAAGATCGAGACATCATTACTGATGGCGCCTTGCAAACGTATTTATTAACCAGTTATTCAGCACGAAAGTTAGGGTTAACGACAACGGGTCATGCTGGCGGTATTCATAACTGGTTAGTGAGCACTAATAATGCCCAGCACAGTGGTGATTTTGATGCCATGTTAAAAACCTTAGGCACAGGTCTATTAGTGACTGAGCTTATGGGGCAGGGTGTTAATGTGGTCAATGGTGATTATTCTCGCGGTGCCGCTGGTTTTTGGGTCGAAAACGGTGAAATTGCCTACCCAGTAAGTGAAATTACAATTGCAGGTAAGTTGCAAGATATGTTTAAAGGCATTATTGCTGTTGGCTCTGATATTGATATGCATGGCAGCATTAGAACAGGCTCAGTATTGATTGAAGAAATGCAAGTGGCAGGGCAGTAAGGGTTAGATTACTGCGTATTGAATTGCGAACAAGTTAGTGCTGATAGCTTTATGTCGCAATTCATGGCCTGTTTAGTGATTAGCCATGTTTAAGTCAGTAACAGGGTTGCTGTACCTAAAAACGCAAAAATACCGACAACATCAGTGACTGTCGTGATAATCACCCCTCCCGCTAAGGCTGGATCAATATTTAGGCGTTTTAAAAGTAAAGGGATAGCAACACCTGCAAGGCCAGCAGCGGTCATATTCATTAACATAGCAAAAGCAATAACGCCAGCTAGTGCTAAATCTTGTTTCCAAATGGCAACAAAGCTGGCAATAATTAGCGCCCAAATGATGCCGTTGAGAAAACCAATAGCAATCTCTTTTGTTAATAACGCTTTAGCATTACTATCACCGACATGACCAAGCGCCATACCGCGTATCACTAATGTGAGCGTTTGATTACCAGCAATGCCCCCCATACTTGGCACAAGCGAGTTTAATACGGCTAAAATAGCGAGTTGTTGGAAAATGCCTTCAAACATACTGGTTACAGCTACTGCGAGTATGGCAGTAATAAGATTGACCCCTAACCATAATGAACGCTGTTTTGTACTTTTCATGACAGGGGCGAAGGTATCAGCTTCATCATCTAAACCCGCCATACTCATCATTGAGTGCTCGGCATCCTCACGAATGATATCAATAACATCGTCTATGGTAATACGACCGAGTAAATGGCCGTCATGGTCTATAACGGGCGCTGAAACCCAGTCATGACGCTCAAAGAGTTGTGCGACATCGTGTTCATCCATGTCGGCCTGTACAGCTTCTACGTCAGCATCAATCAAACTTGATATGATTACATCAGGTTTTGCAGTGACTATTGTTGCTAGAGATACGGCGCCAATGAAGCGGTTATTTCGGTCAACAACATAGAAAGAATCGGTTGCTTCTGGTAACTCTGCTTTTAAACGCAAATAGCGTAATACCACATCAACAGTGACTTCTGGGCGTATTGTGATGGTATCGGTATTCATGATACCGCCAGCGGTATCTTCTTCGTAGGATAAAGCGGTTTCTACGCGGCTTCTATCCTGAGAGTCCATCGAATTAAGTACTTCTTGATAATCGCTATCAGGTAATGTACGTAAAACCTCAGCAATATCATCGACATCCATCCCTTCAGCAGCAGCAGCCAGCTTTTCTGGACGCATGCTTTTAAGAATGCCTTTTCGAACTTCTTCATTAAGCTCTTCTAGTACTTCACCATGGAATTCAGCATCAATGAGCTGCCATAACACTAAACGGTTTTTCGACGGGGAAGACTCAAGTATCAAGGCTAAGTCGTAGGCAGGTAACTCTTGTAAAAGTTTGCGCACATAAACAAACATGCCATCACCAAGTGCTTCATTAACTTGATGCAGCCGTTGTTGAATATCTTCTTGATCTAAAAGCTCTGGCATAGCAATTCTGTTTATTTAGTAACGTATTAGATAATGTGGCAGGATCGGTTTACTTGTTAAGTTTATCGTAACTTAGTGGTTTTATCAGCTTTTTTATTTAGAAGATGCTTTTTCTGATTAGAAAAAATGCAGGTTATCATTATTCAGATTCATCAAATTTATCGCAAATTAACTGACTAATAGCAAGCAAAGCTTGCTCGGCATCTTGTCCTTGAGCGGTCACTTTAACTACTTTTCCTTGACCACCCGCAAGTAGCATAATCGCCATAATACTGCTGGCATCAGCACGCTTATTTTCTAATTCAAGCGTGACTTGTGCTGAGAAACTTTGACATAACTGAGCCAACTTACTTGCTGCGCGCGCATGCAGGCCTAACTTATTAACTATGGTTAATTCTTTTGAAATAGTTGTCATGGCGGTATCTTTATGAAGTCATTCGTTATTTTTTATTTTTTTCGATGTCTCGGTGATGAGTTTGTACATCTTTTTGCTCTTTTCTAAAATTACTCGCCAGCAATTCAGCGATGTATACCGATCTATGTTTACCGCCGGTACAACCAATGGCTATGGTGACATAACTGCGGTTGTTACGTTCTAAGTGGGGTAGCCAAGTCATCATAAAGCTATTTATTTGCCAAATAAACTTGGTGACTATAGGTTGGCTAGCAAGAAAATCTTTCACGGGTTGTTCTAGCCCTGTGTGGCCCTTTAATGCACTTTCCCAAAAAGGATTAGGTAAAAATCGTGCATCAAAAACATAATCAGCATCAGCGGGAATACCATGTTTAAAGCCAAATGATTCAAAGACTAAAACCATTGCCCCCGTTTTTTTACCTAAAATACGCTCTCTGACTAAATCAGCCAGTTGGTGTGGGCTTAATTGGCTTGTGTTTATGTATAAATCAGCACGGGTTGAAATAGGAGTTAACAGTTTCTTTTCTAAAGCGATTGCTTGATCTAGTGGTATGTTTTCTTTAATTAAGGGATGCAAGCGACGGGTTTCGCTAAAGCGACGAGTAAGATCTTTATCGTCAGCATCTAAAAATAATGTGGTGACTTCCACGGCATTAGGTAAATAATCAATGATTTCAGGGATATCTTTTGGATCATTGGGTAAGTTACGCACATCTAAGCTAACAGCGACAGTTTCGTAATCATTGATGACAGTGTGAGTTAACGCTGGTAGTAGGTTAATTGGAATATTATCAACACAATAATACCCCAGATCCTCTAACACTCTTAGGGCTACAGATTTTCCTGAGCCAGAGCGACCACTGACAATAATAAGCTTCATTTTATGTTTCCTGAGAAAAGGCAGATCTTAAGTTCACGAAAGCTATTTGCCAAGCTAACTTGGTCTGCATTAATTCTGTTGAATAAGGTTAAATAGCGTTTGTTTATTAGTACATTTACGTACTTGCTTTGCTGTTTTTCGTTCACTAAACAATTTTGCAATGCTTTGTAATGTTTCTAAATGTGCTTGGGTACTATCTTGAGGTACAAAGAGACAAATAAAAATATCAACAGGTTTATTATCTATGGCATCAAAGTCAATAGCTCGCTCTGTGGTTAGTAAAACCGCAACGGGTTTGTTGGTACTTGCTAACCTGCCATGAGGAATAGCAATTCCATTGCCAATGCCGGTACTGCCCATTTTTTCTCTGTTGAGTAAACTTTCTAAGAGCAGGCTACTATCACTTTCACCGACTTTATTAGCAGCAATCTGACAAAGTGTTTCAAGGATACGTTTTTTACTGTTAGCTGGAACTGCACACTCAGTGCAGTCCAAGGTTAAGATATCTTGTAGGGTCATAATACTTTGATATAGGGTTAATGATTGGCGATTTTGCCTTTGTATTTGAGTACTTGACGGTCTAACTTATCAACTAAAGTGTCGATAGAAGCATACATATCTGCGTTGACCGCAGACGCATGAACTTCTCTACCGTTTAAATGTACGGTTGCTTCTGCTTTTTGATCTAACTTTTCTACCGTTAGTACGACATAAACATTGTTAATATGATCAAAATGTCGCTCTAGCTTGGCAAATTTTGTGTCTACATAATCGCGTAAAGAGGCGGTAATTTCTACATGGTGGCCGGTAAGATTAATTTGCATAAGCATGATCCTTAATAAGTTAGGTTTAGAGTAAACTCTTACGCTGGTTAGACGGAGGAATAGACAAAGACTCTCTGTATTTGGCTATTGTACGCCTAGCAACGTTAATTCCCTGCTCGGCCAATAAATCAGCCATTTTACTATCACTTAGCGGTTTAGCAGGTGTTTCCGCTAAAATGAGTTTTTTAATTAATGAACGAATAGCTGTTGATGAACATTCGCCACCGTTTTCAGTGCTAACATGGCTGGAGAAGAAATATTTTAATTCAAAAATCCCTCTTGGCGTGTGCATGTACTTTTGTGTGGTAACACGTGAAATTGTTGATTCGTGCATATCAACTGCTTCGGCAATATCGTTTAGCACCATAGGGCGCATAGCTTCTGCACCATGTTCTAAAAAGCCTTGCTGGCGTTGTACAATACAATTAGATACTTTCAATAAAGTATCATTGCGAGACTCTAAACTTTTGATAAACCACTTAGCTTCTTGTAAGTTAGAACGAATAAACTGGCCATCATCACTGGACGATTTTGTGGTTTTTGTCATCGCAGCATATTGCTGATTAATCGATAGTCTTGGTGCTGTGTCTGGGTTTAACTCGACAATCCAGCGGCCATTTTTCTTCTCCACAGATACGTCAGGAATAACATATTGATCATCACCTTTAATGACGGCATCACCAGGGCGTGGGTTAAGCGTTTGAATTAAGCGCATCACCTCGCGAAGTTGATCTTCTTTTAACTTGGTTTTGCGCATTAATTGTCGGTAATCTCGGTTACCGAGTAAGTCAATATGCTCAGTAATAATGAGCTTACTTTCTTTTAAATACGGTGTGGCTTCATCAAATTGGTTTAATTGAATGGTCAAACAATCAGCAATTGAACGGGCTGCTACACCGATAGGATCGAAAACATTAATGCGTTTTAAGACCGCCTCTACTTCATCAAGCTCTAAATCTTCAATACCTACGCTTTCTAGGATATCTTCACAAGAAACGGTTAAATAACCAGCATCATCAACGGCTTCAATGATGGCGACAGCGACTGCTCTATCAGTATCTGAAAAAGGGGTTAATTCCATTTGCCATAAAAGGTGATCTTGAATAGAGTCGGATGTTTCGCCTTGGTAGGTATAATCTTCAGAAGGGCTGCTGATAGCACCAGTGTTTGATACGCCAGCGCTATAACTTTCTTCCCAAGTGGTATCGATATTTAATTCTTCAGGAATATCGTTTTTTTCCATCGCTTCGGTTGTGCTAATTTCATCTATCGTTGCCGAGGCATCTTCGCTACCGTCGCTTACTGTTTTTTCTGTGCTGTTAGCATTCGCTGAAAAAGCCTCTTCTAGCTGCTCGGTATTATTGCTTTCGCTATTTTCATTTGTATCGGCAGGGGCGTTTTCATTTACTTCAAGCAAGGGGTTACTTTCAAGAACTTCTTGAATTTCTTGTTGAAGCTCTAACGTTGACAACTGTAACAGCTTAATCGCTTGTTGCAGTTGCGGCGTCATGGTGAGTTGTTGTCCTATTCGGAGTTGCAGTGATGGACGCATTTAGTTTTGTTCTTATCCTGTGTCTTGTTAATAATTATAGCGTAAATATTTTTTATATCAGTAACTATAGCGTGAATTGTTCACCAAGGTATACATCTCTGACCTTTTGATTGGCAAGTATTTGCGCTGCATCACCTTGTGCGATAATTTCACCATGGCTAACTATGTATGCATGCTCACAAACATCCAAGGTTTCTCGCACATTATGATCTGTTATTAAAATACCGATCCCACGCTCTTTAAGGTGAATAATTATTTTTTTAATATCGCCTACTGAGATAGGGTCAACACCAGCAAATGGCTCATCGAGTAAGATAAATTGCGGCTCTGCGGCAAGGGCTCTGGCAATTTCCACCCGTCTTCTTTCTCCCCCAGACAAACTCATGCCTAAATTATCTTTAATGTGGCAAATATTAAACTCTTCTAATAAGTGTTCTAGTTTTTCTTGTTTTTGCCCTTCATTAAGGTTTTTGCGCGTTTGCAAAATGGCCATGATATTTTCAGTGACGGTAAGCTTTCTAAAAATAGAGGCTTCTTGGGGTAAATAGCCAATGCCGCGCCTTGCTCTTTCGTGCATAGGAGCAAGCGTAACATCTTCATTATTTAGTGTGATTTGACCATCGTCATTGGGTACTAGACCAACAATCATGTAAAAAGAGGTTGTTTTACCTGCGCCATTTGGACCTAACAAGCCGACAATTTGTCCAGTATTAACTTGTAAACTGACGTTTTTAACGACTTTTCTGCTTTTATAAGACTTAGATAAGCCTTCAGCAACAAGAGTTGCTTTTGTCATGTTAGAAGCTGTGTTATCAGTTTTGTTAGTCATTATTGTCACTGTCTTTATTATCTACTTTGCTAGCATTGTTTTTGTCTTGCTGTGCTTTGATTTGTGCAGGTTGAAGTATTGTTGTCACTGAGTCTTCACTGTTACTTTCCGCTTCAAGTTTTTCGTTTAAGGTGTTGTAAGTGATAATTTCACCCGTCACCTTACTACCTGCTTGCCTAACTTGTGCATTGCCTGAAACGGTAATGATATTTTGCTCTGGTTGGTATTTAATTTCATTAGCTTGTAAGCTAATTAAACTGCCATCTTCCAACTGTTGCTGGAATAGAGCAGGTTTACCCTTGGCGAGATAAGTATCGTATTTCTTCCCTGTTTTTTCATTTGTTTTGCTAAATACTTGCACTATATCGGCGGTGATGGCGATGGAGCCTTGACGAATACTAACGTCTTCAAGGTAACTGGCTATTTTATTTTTTAAATCAGCAGACTGGCGCTTAGATTTAATGGTGATCTCTTGGGTAAGATCTTTTTTGGCTGCATAAGCTGTACTGACAAAACCTAGCAGAGTCGTCGTGAGTAATAGACTAACCCCAATTGACTTAAGTTGAGTGAAAGCGCGATGGTTAGAATTAATATTTGTCATAAAATTGTTCACAATGATTTTTAGGGCTAGCTTTCTAGCTCTCGGTTTTTTTATAAATAGTGTGTACATGCTCGGTTAATGTCATTTGCTTAGTATTTAAGTCAATGATTAAACCTGAGCCATACATAGTGAAGTCTTTTCCTTGTACCATCACGGTTTGCTCTGAGCTTATTATATTGGTATTTAAATCTAATTCTAAATACTTACAATGAATTTCTTGTATCAAACTGTTCGTATCAGTTGCTTTTAATTGTACGCGGTGATTTAAAATTACTCGGTTATTCTTGTATAGTGTCGCTTCTTTTGCACTAAGTTGCCACGGTGATTCACTATTTTTTGGGTATAAAGTGTAATTGGGTAGTTCAAAGTGAGTGACTTCAAGTTTAGCGTAATGCTCCATTCTATCGGCAACGATAGCGTGGGAAAGTTGACCGCTTTTAGTAAAAATATTGCTTTTTAGTGCCTCAGCAATAAAGTCAGGCATTAGGTCATGAGCAACATCATCACCCGGTAACGTTTGTGAACTACGCCATTCAATAATGCCGTAGGCCATTGCGCCTAATAATAAAACGAGTAATGCTAAGGTGTGTAACCGAGTCATATACTAGCGCCTGTTGCGCTGTTAAGCGTGCCTTGGCATTGCATGATAAGGTCGCATACTTCTCTCACGGCACCAAAACCACCACGCACAAAGGTTGTATAATCCGCTTGTGCTGACACTGCCGGATGCGCATCTTGCACGGCAATGCCTAAACCAACATGGTTAATACAGGCTAAGTCTGGAATGTCATCACCAATATAAGCGATTTCATGAGCTGATAAATGAAGCTGTTCGGCTAACGTCATCAACGCTGGTAATTTATCTTCTTGTCCTTGAACTATGTGTTTTACATTTAATGCCGCCATGCGATTTGCCACA
Organism: Colwellia sp.; assembly: GCA_026196955.1. GTDB lineage: Bacteria > Pseudomonadota > Gammaproteobacteria > Enterobacterales > Alteromonadaceae > Colwellia. The sequence continues at coordinate 30,511 of JAPHTO010000068.1, forward strand.
ATAGCAGAGCGCCTGCCAGTAATTATTGCTACATCGACACCACTATTGCCGAGTGCCTTTATGCCAAAGCCGTCTTTGGTGTGAAATGCCTTTAACTCTTCACCCTCGTTACCAAGGTAAATACGACCATCTGAAAAAACACCATCGACGTCACAGATTAATAATTTTATTTGTGACGCTTGAGTCAGTATGTTTTGGCTGACATCGCCGTATAATGTATTGAACTTGGCGGTTAAATTTGAGTTCATTACAGTACTCCTGATTTGAGTAGGTCATGCATGTTCATTGCGCCAATAGGTTGTGATGCTTCATTGGTGATAATCAAACCGTTAATTTTTTTACTTTCCATGATATTTAATGCTTGTGCAGCGAGCATATCTGCTTGGGCAACGGTGGGGGAGGTTGTCATTACTGTGGCAATGTTATCCTGATGAATATCAATTTTAAGATCCAATATTCGGCGTAGATCGCCATCTGTAAATAAACCGACCAGCTTATTCCCATTGTCAACCACGGCAGTCATGCCTAACCCTTTAAGGGACATTTCTACTAAGGCATCTTTAATTAAAGCACGCTTATTGACAACTGGAAGGCGATCACCTTGATGCATAATATCACTCAAGCGCAATAGTAAACGTTTCCCTAAGCTTCCGCCTGGATGCGAAAGCGCAAAATCGTCTGCGGTAAAACCACGCGCGTTGAGTAGCGCAACGGCAAGAGCATCTCCCATAACTAAGGTTGCTGTTGTACTTGATGTTGGTGCTAGCCCAAGTGGGCAGGCTTCTGTTGATACTTTAATGCAGATATGGGTATCAGCCAGTTTCGCTAGAGTTGAGTCACTATTGCCTGTCATGGAAATGAGTTTAGCGCCGATGCGTTTAATGACGGGAATAATGGCAAGCACTTCACTGGTTTCGCCTGAATTTGAAATAGTGAGTACAACATCGTCTTTGGTGATCATGCCTAAATCACCATGGCTTGCTTCACCAGGGTGAACAAAAAATGCTGGTGTGCCTGTACTGGCTAACGTTGCCGCAATTTTTCCGCCAATATGGCCCGATTTACCCATACCTATGACAATGACGCGACCTTGACAGTTGAACATCAATTGGCAAGCCAGCTCAAAGTTGTCATCAATATATTGTAATAGCTCTGTTATCGATTGCTGCTCAATATTGATAACATTTTTGGCAAGTTCTTTAAAATTCTTCATATCCCGCTTATGTTCGCAAAATGCTAGTGAATGGTTGTTTGGCTAAATAATAAAATTTGGTAAGCAAAAAAGCATAATAGTAATAATGCCCCTTTTGCACGGGTAAGTCTAAAGCTGCCAGACTCTCGACTAAAACACAATATAAATAGCAAGCCAGTAATCGCAAGCATTACTGGTGCATCGCGAAATGACGCTTCAGGGTTAATTGCGCCGGGCGCTATAATACCAGCGAACGGCAATACGGCTAAAATATTAAATATATTTGAACCAACAATATTACCCATAGCTAAATCATCTTCTTTTTTAATTATGCTAGCAATACTGGCGGCAAGCTCAGGTAAACTTGTGCCAATAGCCACTATGGTTAAACCAATAACAAGATCGCTTATACCATAGGCTTTAGCAATAAATATAGCGGCATCAACGAGAAAGTGGGCACTTAAAACCAGTAACGTGATGCCAACAATTAACCAAAAGATAGATTTTATAACACTGGTACTTTCAGGTACATCATGCTCTGCTTCAATTAACATCGGGTCATCAATACCATTATTTTTTCGCTGCTTTAGTGCTTTGATTAATAAAATAGAGATAAAACCAAAAAAACTTATCATCAAAGCAATTCCTTCTGGAAAACTGAAAAAGTTATCTGACAGTATCCAATAAGCAAGCGCTGTTAATATTAATAAAAGGGGTAATTCTTGCTTAATCGTCGATGAAGAAACGACAAGGGGCTTAATTAATACACTAAAGCCAAGTACTAGGGCTATGTTGGTTATGTTAGAGCCAATGGCGTTACCGATAGCGGTATCAGGACTGCCTTGTATAGAAGCCGCGGCTGCAACCATCATTTCAGGTGCAGAAGAGCCCATTGCCACAATAGTTAAACCAATTATCATTGGTGATACACCAAGGTTTCTAGCTAAGGATGAAGCACCTAAAACAAACTTATCTGCACTCCAAACAAGGACAATAAGGGCAACCAATAAAATACCAATGTGTTCTAACATTCATAACTCCAATTTTAAGATGCTAAATTGTCGCCCGTTGTGAGGTAAAAAAAAAGAGAATAATGCAATTCAAGGGAAAATAATTTTTGATTGGCCTATTTTCGTTCATGAAACAGCTTAAATTAGTTTTACTTACATTTTCTGACAATTTTTATCGGCTGAATTATCAATTTATAGTGAACAATTAATTTCCCTCAGGTAAAATCGCCATTCATCAAGTAGGTGATTTCGCTAATAATAAAAACCACCAAAAACAACATTGACGTTAATCTATGGCACCAAAAGTAAATTCTGACAATTTAGTTGAAGTAAATAACTTAACCTTTAAACGTGGTGAACGAGTTATTTATGATGATATCAGTTTGTCGATCCCAAAAGGAAAAGTAACGGCGATTATGGGGCCAAGTGGTATTGGTAAAACCACCTTGCTGCGTTTAATTGGTGGACAAATACGACCTGAAAGCGGGCAAATCTTATTTTCTGGCAAAGATATTCCTAGGCTTTCACGTAAAGAGTTATATGAAACAAGAAAACGCATGAGTATGTTGTTTCAAAGTGGCGCTCTATTTACTGATATGAGCGTCTACGACAATATCGCTTTTCCAATTCGTGAGCACAGCCAATTACCAGAAGCCATTATTGAAAAAATAGTGTTAATGAAGCTTGAGGCCGTAGGGCTGAGAGGTGCCAAAGACTTACAACCTAGCGAGCTTTCTGGCGGTATGGCACGTCGTGTTGCTTTAGCTCGCGCTATTGCTCTTGATCCCGAATTAATTTTATATGATGAGCCGTTTGCTGGGCAAGATCCTATTTCAATGGGAGTCATTGTTCGTTTGATTCGCTCATTAAGTGATGCATTAGGGCTAACTTCTGTCGTGGTGTCTCACGATGTACCTGAAGTGATGAGTATTGCTGATTATATTTATATTGTCGCTGAGCAGAAAATAATAGGGCAAGGGACACCTGAGCAAATAAGGCAAGATGAGTCGGCATTGGTGAAGCAATTTGTGCAAGGCGAAGCCGATGGTCCTGTGCCATTTCATTTTAATGCACCAAATTATCAAGATGAATTAATCAAAAAATCATCTGCATTAAATGGCAGAGGAAAAATATAATGCAGGCATTGCAAAGATTAGGTCGAAATACCTTAGCACTAGTGAGTGGCTTAGGCCGAGCCGTAATCGTGCTAGTATCAGCTTTATTACATACACCAAATCCTAAAAAAGGATTGCCGTTATTAATGACGCAACTCTATAGCGTTGGTGTTATGTCGTTGATCATTATCGTGGTTTCAGGCGCTTTTATTGGTATGGTGTTAGCGCTTCAAGGCTATACTATTCTCGTCGGTTATGGCGCTGAAGCAAGCTTAGGACCTATGGTGGCTTTATCCTTATTACGCGAGTTAGGGCCGGTTGTTGCAGCGTTATTATTTGCGGGGCGTGCAGGCTCTGCTTTAACAGCTGAAATTGGTTTGATGAAAGCAACCGAGCAATTATCGAGTTTAGAAATGATGGCGGTTGATCCACTTCGTCGCGTTATAGCTCCTCGCTTTTGGGCTGGTTTTATCAGCTTGCCCTTATTAGCGGCGATCTTTTCCATGGTGGGTATTTTAGGTGCTCATCTTGTTGGGGTTGACTGGTTAGGTGTGGATGGTGGAACTTTTTGGTCGGTAATGCAAGATCAAGTAGATTTTAATAAAGATATTTTAAATGGCATTATTAAAAGTGTGGTATTTGCTTTTGTTGTGACTTGGATTGCCGTGTATAAAGGCTATGATTGTGAGCCAACATCAGAAGGCATTTCTCGGGCAACAACGGCAACTGTGGTACAATCATCACTCTTGGTTTTAGCGTTAGATTTCATCTTAACTGCATTAATGTTTGCAAGGTAAGTAGTTTCTACAATTATATTTTTGCAAAATTAGGTAGTTTTTTGAGTGACAGTTTTAAGTTTTTAAGTATATAAATAAGGCGTTTGGTGAAAGACATGATGTCAAAAAAAATAGAGTTAATGGTAGGTTTCTTTGTTGCATTAGGTATTGCTGCATTACTTATGTTATCGCTAAAGGTTGCCAATACTGGTATTTCTGGTAATGGTGAAAGTTACAACTTATTTGCTAAATTTGACAATATTGGCGGCTTGAAAGTGAGATCTCCAATTAAAGTCGGTGGTGTTGTTGTTGGACGGGTGAGTGATATTTCATTAGATGATGAAGACTATACGCCTGTTGTGACGTTAAAGATCTATAAAGAATATAGCAATTTTTCAGAAGCCACCTCAGTAGCCATATTAACGGCAGGACTATTGGGAGAACAATATATTGGCCTTCAACCTGGTTTTATGGATGATTCTTTAGAAACCTTGCAACCTGGTGACTATATTGAAGATACAAAACCCGCATTAGTATTAGAAGAATTAATAGGACAATTTTTATTTAGCCAAGGGAGTGGTGACGAATAATGAAAGTAAGTAAAGTAAAATTAATCCGTTCAAGGTTTATTCTAGCAAGTGTGCTGTTCAGTTTTTTTAGTGCTAGTGCATTGGCCTATCATGAAGCGCAAGCTACTAGTTTGCCTGCTAATAAAACTCAACTGCCCACTAATAAAACTCAACTGCCTGAAAATGCCACGCGTATTTATGTGGATAAAAAAGATCCTTACTTAATGATCAAAAAAGTTGCAGGTAAAACCTTTGATCGCTTTGCACGTGAGCAACAAGCTATACAGGCAGAGCCAAATATTCTAAAAAATATTGTTCGTGAAGAATTGATGCCTTATATCAATTATAAATATTCTGCTTTTAAAGTGATTGGTAAACATTTAAAGAAAACTACCGATGCTGAACGACGTGATTTTGTCCCCGTTTTTCGTGAATATTTGGTCACTTCTTACGCACAAGTTTTCACCTTGTATGACAACCAAGAAGTTGAATTTGAGCCTGCTAAAAACTTTACCGATAAAAAAATAGTTGCAGTAAATACCAGAGTTTTAATGCCGGGCAGAGATGATATCGACGTTTCTTTTAAAGTACGGAAAAACCGCAAAACTAATGAATGGAAAGCTTTTGATATGGTTGCAGAGGGAGTTAGCTTACTTGATAGTAAGCAGGCAGAGCTTGGTAGCATTATTCGCCAAAAAGGACTGCCTTATGTCACCGAAATGCTTAAAAAGAAAAGTGAGCGGGATATCGTTTTTAAAACGAATGACAAAAAAGAAAAAGTCTCTAAATCGACCAATACAAACAGTAAAGCAGGTTAACTCGTGGTAGGCATCAGTGTTGCTTTTGAGCAAAATACAATAAAGCTAAATGGTGAGTTAACACGCCAAACTTTAATGCAGGTATCTACCAAGGTAGTAAAATTTTTATCAGAGCAAGACAGCGCTTTAGTTAATTTACAACAAGTGAGCAAAGTTGATACCGCGGGACTTGCTTGGTTATTTTATCTATTAGAGCGAGCACAAAAAGTCAGTTGTCAATTACACTTTGCAAATTTACCCACTAAGTTAGATAATTTAATAAATTTAAGTGGTGTTAAAGGTTTTTTACCAGAATAACTTTTTAACGCCATCTACCCATCGAGGAAAAACTCTTGGAAGTAAAAGATATAGAAAAACTGATAAATGACGCTTTAGAACTTGATGAGTTGCAAGTGAAATTTGATGGCTCACAATGTAGTGTTGTTGCTGTTGCTGATATGTTTGCAGATTTGTCTCGCGTTAAACGTCAGCAGGTGGTTTTTGCACCGCTAGCGGATGCTATCAAAGACGGAAGCATTCATGCGGTGACAGTTAAAACCTTTACCAAAGCCCAGTGGCAACGTGATAAGTTATTTAATATGTAACTGATTACCGTTAGTCTATATTACTAAGACTAACGGTATTTATGCGCTTAGATGAAAGCGCAAAAGCCTTTAGCAAAGTCCAATACCAGTACGATAAATTGTGCAATAGGTAACTTAATTGTTATGACAAGTGCTGTAATACACTTTCATTAAGAAAAAAGCTGCTCATTGAATCAATTAATGTAATACTGGTCGTAATTAGTATACATAGGGCGCTAAATGAGCAGTCCCTCCTCATTAATCAAAATTTAAAAAGTAAGTTATTTTGGAAGCATTTAAAGTTATAGGTGGCAAGCCACTACGCGGTGAAGTTACCATCTCTGGGGCAAAAAACGCCGCCCTACCAATTCTAATGTCAGCACTATTATCAAAAACGCCCATCGTTTTTAGTAATGTTCCGCAGCTCAATGATATTCTCACCACCGTTAAATTATTAGGGCAACTTGGCGCTAAAACTCAATGGTTAGATGATGACAAATTAAGTATTGATGCCAGCAATATTACCGAGTGTTGTGCTCCTTATGATCTCGTTAAAACAATGCGTGCTTCAATCTTAGTGTTAGGGCCTTTACTTGCTCGTATGGGACATGCAGAAGTCTCTTTACCTGGCGGTTGTGCTATTGGCGCTCGTCCTGTGAATTTACATATTCACGGGTTAAAGGCAATGGCTGCAGATATTGATGTTGAAAATGGCTATATTGTTGCTAATAAACAAGGTCGTCTTCAGGGCGCCAATATCTTTATGGATATTGTGAGTGTGACGGGAACCGAAAATTTAATGATGGCAGCTGCTTTAGCTGAAGGCACTACGGTTATTGAAAATGCAGCTCGTGAGCCTGAAATTGTCGACCTTGCTAATTGCTTAACGAGTATGGGCGCAAAAATTTCTGGCGCTGGCACTGATACATTAACGATTGAAGGTGTAGAAGAGTTATGCGGTAGTGAATACTCAGTGATGCCTGATAGAATTGAAACAGGCACATTCTTAGTTGCAGCAGCGGTTACTCAAGGAAAAGTTAAGTGCTTAAATACTGATCCAGGCTCGCTTGAGGCGGTATTAGCTAAATTGACTGAAGCTGGTGCTATCATTACCACAGGTGCTGATGCAAACGGTAAAGAATGGATAGAGCTAGAAATGACTGAGCAGCCAAAGGCTGTCAATGTAAAAACCGCACCTCATCCCGCATTTCCAACCGATATGCAAGCACAGTTTATGACCATGAATGTGCTAGCCGAAGGTACGGCTACGGTTATTGAAACAATTTTTGAAAACCGCTTTATGCATGTACCTGAATTACAACGTATGGGGGCAGACATTGCGCTTGAAGGTAATACGGCTATTGTTAAAGGTGTTGATACATTAAATGGTGCACAGGTTATGGCGACAGATTTGCGCGCATCAGCAAGCTTAGTTATCGCAGGTCTTGTGGCGCAAACACCTACGCAGGTAGATCGTATTTACCATATTGATCGTGGATACTTGCGTATTGAAGATAAACTGCAAGCATTAGGTGCAGATATTACTCGCATCAATGTTGATTGATCACTAGCTCTAAACTCATTTCTAAAATAAAATCATAATTATTTACAGTATAAACTGTGGGTGATTGTGGTTTTTTCCCTATTATAAACGGTAAAATTCCAAATTTAACCAGCACATTCTGTGGTTTTGTCTTTAAAATTCGCCAATTAATAAAAATGACTATAATCATTCTATCGTGGTTTTTTTGGAGGATTTCCTATGCTTTTTACTGGTTCACTAATAACAGATTGCCCTATACGTCAAAAAATTCGTGAGTTTTATCGCGTTGATGAAAATGTTGCTATTGATCATGTTTTACCTTTTGCCGAGGTCAATGTCAGTGCGCGAAGTAGAGCATGGGAACGTGCGCGTAAAATGGTGTTGCAAATTCGTCAAGATCAAGAAGGTAATGGTGCTATTGATGCGCTATTAAATGAGTACTCATTGTCTTCAGAAGAAGGCGTAGTGTTGATGTGTTTAGCAGAAGCTTTACTACGTGTACCAGATAAGCATACTCAAGATGCACTCATTCGAGATAAAATTTCGCAAGGGCAATGGAGCTCTCATTTAGGCTCAAGCGACTCCTTATTTGTTAATGCCTCTTCGTGGGGGTTATTAATCACTGGCTCTATGGTTGATTATGCTGATAAGCGTAAGCAAGACAAGTTTGGCTTATTGAAAAAAACAATTGGTCGTTTAGGTGAGCCTGTTATTCGCAAGTCAATGAACTATGCCATGAAAATTATGGGCAAACAGTTTGTTATGGGTGAAACCATTACTGATGCGACACAACGTGCGGCTGAAAAAGAACAAAAAGGCTACGTATATTCATATGATATGCTAGGAGAAGGTGCCCGCACCATGCGTGATGCTGAGCGATACTTAAAGTCATATCAAGATGCTATTGAAGTTATTGGTGCTGTTGCGCAAAGCTCTGGTAAAAATGATCCTCGCCGTGTGCCTGGTATTTCAGTTAAATTATCTGCAATTCACCCGCGCTATGAGTTTACTCACAAAGCGCGTGTTATGAATGAAATAGTGCCGAAATTAAAAGCGTTATGCATGCAGGCTAAGCAATACAATATTGGCCTAACAGTTGATGCTGAAGAGTCAGAGCGTTTAGATATTTCACTTGATATTATCGAAGCCGTATTTACTGATGCTGATTTAGGCGATTGGCAAGGCTTTGGCATAGCATTGCAAGCTTATCAAAAACGCGCCATTTTCGTTGTTGATTGGTTAAGAGATCTCACCCTTCGTGCTAACCGCCGCATGATGGTGCGTTTGGTAAAAGGGGCTTATTGGGATACTGAAATTAAAAATGCTCAAAAAGATGGGATGAGCCATTTCCCTGTTTTTACCCGTAAATCGTCAACAGATGTTTCTTATCATGCCTGTGCCAATAAACTCTTAGATTATAGAGATACCATTTATCCACAATTTGCGACGCATAATGCTTATTCGGCTGCAACTATTGTTGAATTAGCGGGCGATGATAAAGAAGGTTTTGAATTCCAGTGTTTACATGGCATGGGGGATTCTTTATATGATCAAATCGTATCACAAGAAAATATTCAATGTCGTATCTATGCACCTGTTGGCTACCATGAAGATTTACTCGCTTATTTAGTCCGTCGCTTGTTAGAAAACGGCGCTAATTCATCCTTTGTTAATGCCATTGTTGATGAATCTTTACCAGTTGAATCTTTATTGGAAGATCCGGTTGAGAAAACGCAACGTTTAAAAGAAAAGTATAATAAACAAATTATTATGCCACTAGACTTATATCGACATGAAAATAAGCACAGTAGTAATGACACGCTTGGAAGTCGCGATAACTCAAAAGGGTTAGACTTAACTGATATCAACGAGATCAGCCAGCTAAAAAACGCATTAGATAACTGGTTTGTTGATAACCTGCTTAATAAAAATGATGTACCTGATGGCGCGAATGCGGTAAAAAACCCTGCCGATCATAGTGAAATAATTGGTTTTCACCAGCACCATAGCAAAGATGATATGTTGCTGATGATAGATAATGCTCAAGCAGCTTTTACCTTATGGTCACAAACGCCAGTCAAAGAGCGCGCTGCTTTACTTTGCCGTATTGCTGATATTTTAGAACGTCATATGGACGAGTTGATTGCCCTTTGTATTAAAGAGGCAGGAAAAGTGGCGCAAGATGGTATTGATGAAGTGCGTGAAGCTGTTGATTTTTGCCGTTATTATGCAGCAAGAGCGATAGAGGTGAACGATGATGAACGTCTTGAAGCCCGCGGTGTTGTTCTTTGTATTAGTCCGTGGAACTTTCCTCTAGCGATATTCTTAGGTCAAGTGGCTGCTGCCATAGCAACCGGTAACACAGTGTTAGCCAAACCAGCGGAGCAAACAGGTTTGATCGCTTTACGCACGATTGAATTGATGCAGTCAGTTGGCCTACCTGACAACGTGGTACAAGCTGTTATCGCCCGTGGTAGTGCTGTTGGTAAAACTATTGTGCCAGATGAAAGAGTTGCGGCAGTAATGTTTACAGGCTCTACTGAAACAGGCACACGCATTTCTCAAACGCTTGCTGAACGCGGTGGCGATCAAGTGCCCTTGATTGCTGAAACAGGTGGACAAAACTGTATGATAGTTGATTCTACCGCCTTGCCAGAGCAAGTGGTTGATGATGTTATTTCATCCGGCTTTCAATCAGCAGGGCAACGTTGCTCAGCACTGAGAGTCTTGTTTTTACAAGAAGACATTGCTGATACTGTTATTAGCATGCTTAAAGGTGCCTTGTCGGAGCTGCACATTGGTAATCCAGCAAAATTAAGCACAGATGTTGGACCGGTAATCGATCAAAAAGCCCTTGATGCACTTAATGCCCATGCCCAATACATGAAAGCACATGGCAAGTTGTTATTTCAATGTGAGCTGGGCAGTGAAGTTTCACAGGCTGATGGACATTTTTTCTTTGCACCGCGCTTATATGAAATTAATGATATAAGCGTATTAACAAAAGAAGTTTTTGGCCCTTGTGTGCATATAGTTCGCTTTAAAGGCGATGAAATAGAGCAAGTCATAGAAAAAGTTAATGGTACAGGTTTTGGCTTAACCATGGGTATTCATACCCGTATTGAACATCGCGCCATTGAACTTGCTCAGTTATCACGCGCAGGTAATGTGTATATTAACAGAAACATGATTGGCGCTATTGTTGGCGTACAGCCCTTTGGTGGTCGTGGTTTGTCGGGTACTGGTCCTAAAGCGGGTGGCCCGAA
>JAPHTO010000004.1 GCA_026196955.1 Colwellia sp.
CGCTCTACCAACTGAGCTATTGGGGAATTGCTTTTCTTTCGATTAGCGTGTTAACCATCTTGGCTAACGGGGCGGAATATTAAAGGCCTGTTGTCAAAGTGTCAACCCAAAAATAAGAAAAAAATCATTTATTAGTTTGTTTGCTTAAATTGCGTTCACTAAAGTCAGTTTATCAGCAAATATTTTTTGGCTTTATCAATTCAGCTAGCTATTTCCTTTAAATTAGCAGCAGATAATAGTTATCCACGAAACCTGTGGATAACTGTGTTAGCTAATTTGTAAGAAGTCGTTACATGGTGAGTTTACTTAGCCTGTAGACAAGTCAACAGTTAAACTGATTAATTTTTTTTATTCTTATTAATCATTGCTTTATGTTTTAAGTGGTGTTTTTTTAACGGTTTGGTGTGATTTTTAAACAATAGGATATTTGGCCGCATTTACTGTGCATTTCTTTTGGTTTTGATTACAATAGGTATCGCGCGCAATTAAGCTTATTTATCATCAGCCTTTATAAAGTTCATTAATGACATCAAAAAAAATTACGACAAATAAAAAACAGCCAGTTAGCTTACTTAAAGACCCTGTTGCTCCAACGCTGAAGCGTATGACCATTCCAATGATATATGGAATGATCTTATTGATGACATTTAATTTAATTGATACTTTTTTTGTTAGTCTATTAGGTACTCAGCCTTTAGCTGCGATAAGCTTCACTTTTCCTGTTACTTTTACTGTTATTAGCTTAATGATTGGTTTAGGCATAGGAACATCAGCAGTAATTGCTAAATTTTTAGGTCATGATGACCATGCTTCAGCTAAAGACTCTGCAACTGCTGCTTTATACCTTGCTGGTATAATAGTTGTTAGCTTATCTTTTATTGGTTACTTATTTACTGATCAACTCTTTACACTACTTGGTGCACAAGCTTCTCTTTTACCGTTAATTCATCAGTATATGGATATTTGGTATTTAGGTAGTGTTTGTCTTATTGGCCCAATGATTGGTAATGCTGTGTTACGTGCTTCTGGTGATACAAAAACACCTAGCATGATTATGGGCAGTGCCGGTTTAATTAATGCGGTGCTTGACCCTATTTTTATTTTTGGTTTTGGCCCCATTCCCGCAATGGGAATTCAAGGCGCGGCAATTGCTACCTTAATATCTTGGTTGTTTGGCTTTGGGCTTGTTTTAACTATTTTGACTAAACAAAAAAACTTAATTCACACGCATATTTTACCTCTGAAGCAATTAGTGTTGTCTTGTCGAAGTATTCTGAAAATAGGATTGCCTGCAGCAGGGGCTAATATGCTAACTCCCATTGCAGCAGCAATAATGACCGCAATAGTGGCAAGTTATGGCGAACATGCTGTTGCAGGGTTTGGTGTTGGCTCAAGAGTTGAATCGATTGCCTCATTAGTTGTGTTAGCTATGTCCATGACACTACCGCCTTTTATCAGCCAAAACTTTGGGGCTGGCAATATGCAAAGAGTCGAGGATGCATATAAAACCTCTGTGAAGTTTGTTTTATTTTGGCAAATTTTTATTTATGGCATATTACTTATCGCAGCACCTTGGATCGCCTCTGCGTTTGCTAAAGAACAAGCCGTAGCAGATATTATTATGTTATTTATGTGGATACTACCACTAGGTTATGGCTTGCAAGGTGTGGTTATTTTAACTAATTCATCATTTAATGCCTTACACAAACCTATGGTGGCATTGATGCTTAGTATCGTTAGACTTTTTGTTTGTTATGTACCTTTAGCATCATTAGGAAGCTATTTATTTGGCTTACAAGGCTTTTTTGTAGGGGCTTTGATGGGGAATGTCGTGATGGCGGCAATTTCTTATCGCTTGTTTAGTAAACAATTTACCCATGGTGAGTTTATGGTGAAGGAGCAAATGTCTTGAAATCAATGACGCTTGAATCAAGTTATACGCCAAGTGGTGATCAGCCTAGTGCCATCAAGCAGTTGCTTGAGGGGATCGAATCAGGATTAGCACATCAAACCTTATTAGGTGTTACAGGCTCTGGTAAAACTTTTACCATTGCCAATGTTGTTGAAAAATTAAATCGACCTACCATGATGTTAGCGCCTAATAAAACATTGGCAGCCCAGCTTTATGGTGAAATGAAAGAGTTTTTCCCCAATAACGCGGTAGAGTATTTTGTTTCTTACTATGACTATTATCAACCAGAAGCTTATGTGCCTACTACCGATACTTTTATAGAAAAGGACGCTTCTGTTAATGAGCACATTGAACAAATGCGCTTATCAGCCACTAAGGCACTTTTAGAGCGACGAGATGTGATCATTGTTGCTTCAGTTTCTGCTATTTATGGTTTGGGTGATCCAGACTCTTACCTAAAAATGATGCTGCATATCAGCGTTGGCGATATCATTAATCAGCGAGATATTTTACGTCGTTTGGCTGAGTTGCAGTATACGCGTAATGATGTTGCCTTTGCCCGCGCCACTTATCGTGTGCGTGGAGATGTTATCGATATATTTCCCGCAGAGTCTGACAGGCTTGCTTTGCGCGTGGAGTTGTTTGATGAAGAAATTGAACGCATTAGCCAGTTTGATCCATTAACAGGGCAGGTTGAACGTACATTAGCGCGTGTAACTGTCTATCCTAAAACTCACTACGCTACACCAAGAGATAAAATTTTAGCGGCAGTTGATAAAATAAAAATAGAGTTAAAAGAAAGATCGCAATACCTCAAAGATAATAACCGCTTAGTGGAAGAGCAACGTATATCGCAGCGTACTCAGTTCGACATTGAAATGATGGCTGAGCTTGGCTATTGCTCTGGTATTGAAAATTACTCTCGCTATTTATCTGGTCGTGAGCAAGGTGAAGCGCCGCCGACCTTATTTGATTACTTGCCTGATGACGGTTTACTCATTATTGACGAGTCTCATGTGACTGTGCCGCAAATTGGCGCTATGTATAAAGGTGATCGATCTCGTAAAGAAAATTTAGTGCAATATGGATTTCGTTTACCTTCAGCGCTTGATAATAGGCCAATGAAATTTGACGAATTTGAAGCCTTATCGCCACAAACAATTTATGTATCAGCCACCCCAAGCAATTATGAAATTGAGAAGTCATCAGGTGATATTGCTGAGCAAGTTGTCAGGCCAACAGGTTTGTTAGATCCTGAGATTGAGGTCAGAGGGGTTGAAACGCAAGTTGATGATTTATTGTCAGAAATAAATAAACGATTGCCATTAAACGAGCGAGTTTTAGCCACTACGTTAACTAAGCGTATGGCCGAAGATCTCACTGATTATTTAGATGAACACGGTATTAGAACACGTTATTTACACTCTGATGTTGATACTGTTGAACGCATGGAAATTATACGTGATTTTCGTTTAGGTAAATTTGATGTGTTAATTGGCATTAACTTATTGCGCGAAGGCCTAGATATGCCGGAAGTTTCACTTGTAGCGATATTAGATGCAGATAAGGAAGGTTTTTTACGATCTGAGCGCTCACTAATTCAAACGATTGGTCGAGCAGCGCGTAATATCAACGGCAAAGCCATTTTATATGCAGATAGAGTCACGGGCTCTATGCGTAAAGCAATCGACGAAACAGAGCGCCGTCGAGCTAAACAGCATCAATATAATATTGACAATAACATTACTCCTAAAGGCGTTATTCGAAGAATAACCGATGTCATGGATACCGGTGGCTTTACGAAAGGAAAGCAGCTAAATGAGGTTGCTGAGCAGCATGCAGGGTACAAAGTGGATGAACAGGGTGAGCTGCATATGATGTCCACTAAGGAAATTGACGATAAAATTGAGCAACTTGAAAAATCTATGTATGTGCATGCACAAAACTTAGAATTTGAACAAGCTGCTGCAATTCGTGATGATATTGCTAAGCTTCGCACTCAGCAACTGTCTAGTTGATAATTATTATTCTTGGTATTACTTAAGCTCTAAAATAGAATAATGACCAAGAATATCTGCAATAGAGTCGCTATTACAGTTATTTAATTGACTAATTTCATCGATAATTCTGTCTTGAATATCGACAGGAAATAGCAATAACTGCTCTAGGTACATATGTGCCTGAGTATCATTATTTGCATCTACCATTTGATTTAAATGCCGAGCCTGATGTCTATATGCCGCACTCATAAACTACCCTCAAAAATTCAATGGATACCTACTAAGTTTAGCCTAGCGTAGACGAAAGGTTATATAGATTTAGTCTTAAAACAAAAATGAAGGAAGATAATATTCTATAGCACTAAAAGTTATTAATATTCAGTGTATTATATTTTCTTATAAAGGGTACTGAAATAAACGATATGCTTATTTGCCACAATGAGGGCACTTATTGCCATGGTGCCCTTGTTTTAATAGATTTATGCTGCGTTGTAAGTCTCTCGGCTCTATTTCGAGTTTATCAGCTAATTGTTCTAAGGCTTGATATTGCTCATTATCAATATAACCACTTGAAAGGGCATCTTTAATGTGAGCATTGAGATTTTTACGACGTTCGCGTAATTCTTCACCAAAACGGGCGGCTAGCATGCCAGCAGGTAAAGCAACCAAGCCAACACCAATAAGCATGATAAAGGTCGATATTATTTTCCCAATAGAGGTAACAGGCACTACATCCCCATAGCCTACTGTGGTCATAGTGACCACCGCCCACCAAAATGATTGAATAATACTACCAAAAGCCTCTGGCTGAATGCTTCCTTCAACAGAGTGCATCAAACTGGCGGCAATAATAATTAAAAACATCATTACCGTCATGGCAGCAGTAATGCTCTTCAATTCTTTATTAATAACGCTGATGAAAATATTAAAACCCTTGAAATAATGGGTTAACTTTAACAGTCTTAATACTCTGAGTAACCGCAAGGCTCTCAGATCTACCGCGAAAAATAGTGCAATTATAAAAGGCAAAATGGCAATTAAATCAATAATAGCCATTGGTGTCATCATATAACGCAGTCTAGCTTTAATATTTGATGACGCTTGATATTTTTCATCTTCAACAGAGCACCAAACTCTTAATAAGTATTCGATACAAAAAATAGATAATGAGATGACTTCAAATAGATAAAATTCCTGTTGGTATAATTGATGATAATCAGCCTCAGACTCAAAAATGGCGGCAATAACATTCGTGATGATTAACACGATAAGTAATAAGTTAACTATTTTAGCAGTTATGTTTCGGTTAGTTTCGTTCTCTAATAGTTGGTAAACTCTAGCCCTTAAACTTGTGGTAGTTAGTGCATGTGTTGAAGATTCAGACATAATTTCACGTTTATTTTCAAGTTAAGAGCTAAGGTTAAATGATGATTTACTAGCGTTTATGTTTACGGATTAATTATTCATAAGCAATTGGGTCGGTGACATTGTTATCCCTAAATGCTTCTAAGCGTTCTTGGCAGGCACCGCACTTACCACAGGCTTTTTCTCTACCATTATAGCAAGTCCAAGTATTACTATAGTCTAAGCCCATGTTAATACCATCGGTTAAAATCGCTGTTTTATCAACATTAAGGTAAGGGCTAAAAATCTCCACACTTTCATAATTTGCTATTTGGCAAACATCATTCATTTTTTTGACAAATTCGGGGCGACAATCAGGGTAAATAGCATGATCACCACTATGTGCACCGTAGTAGACCTGTGCAGCGCCTACAGAAACAGCATAACCAACGGCCAATGACAACAAAATCATATTTCGATTAGGTACAATCGTTGATTTCATGTTCTCAGCTTCGTAATGCCCTTCAGGAATATCGATATTGTCCGTTAGCGAAGAGCCTGCCAATAACTGGTTGATTGCTGAAATATCAATAACTTTATGCTTAATATTTAACGAGTCGCATACACTGCTCGCGCATTCAAGCTCTTTTACATGGCGCTGGCCATAATCAAAAGAAAGTGCAAAAACTTCTTTACCATCTTTTAACGCTCGGTTGAGCACGGTAAATGAATCCATGCCACCAGAATAGATAACAACAACTTTATCAGCTATTACTTTTTCTGTCATAGTAGGTCTCTTAAAAATAAATAAGGTATAATCAATGCCATATATTTTACTTGAATACCTTCATAGGCGACAGCACAAATTAAAATGATCCAATACAAAATCAATGAACTATTTGAAACCATTCAAGGGGAAGGCTCTTTTACTGGCCAGCCATCAATATTTATACGTTTGCAGGGGTGTCCTGTTGCGTGCTCATGGTGTGACACTAAACACACATGGGAAATTGAGCTTAGTGATGAAGTAAGCCAAGATATCATGTTAACTAAATCACAAGAAACTCCGCAATGGGCAGCAATGACCGTTGAACAAATTTTAGCATTAGTTAAAGAAAAAGGTTTTCAAGCTAAACATATTGTTATTACTGGGGGGGAACCCTGTATGGTTGATTTAACACCACTGTGTGAGGCTTTTGAGCAGCGTGATTACACCACTCAGGTTGAAACCTCTGGCACTTTTGATGTTAATGTCTCCAAAAAGTGTTGGGTAACGGTATCACCTAAAATAAATATGCGGGGTGGTTATCCTATTCTTAATAGCGCTATGTTACGTGCCAATGAAATAAAGCATCCTATTGCCACAGAGCAACATGTTGACGATCTCAAAGCACTATTAACACAACATAATATTACTAATACTGCTATTTATTTACAGCCCATTAGCCAAAAATCAAGGGCGACAGCATTAGCTATTGAAACTTGCATAGCCAATAATTGGCGCTTGTCAGTGCAAGTACATAAGTACTTGGGTATTGAGTGATAACTATACAAATTAAGTGTTTACATCGAAATTATAATCTAGCTAAACTAATGGAGATAAATCGAGATAACTAAAATAGTTTTTCATTCAAAAAAAGGATACATGATGATTAGAAATACTTTAAAAATGTTTGCTCTAGCAGCTACGGCTATTCTTGTTGTTGGTTGTCAATCAACGACTGATGCACCCCAAGTCTCGCAAGACGGTTTACAACTGAAAGTTAATAAACGCTCAACCGTTGCCTATAAAAAAGAAGGTGTTAACTTTGCTGAATACAACAAGATACAAATAATGCCAAGCCAAGTTGCTTTTAAAAAGAAGTGGAAGCGAGACTACAATCGTAGCCAATCAAGTTTATCGACTCGTATTAAAGATGAAGATGTACTTAGTATTAAAGCAGGTGTTGCCAAATTATTTGATGAAGTATTTAAAGAAGAGTTTGCTAAAAATAATGAAAATGTTCTAGTAGATACTGTTAGCTCTGGAACACTTCTTATTAAGCCAGCCATTATAAATTTAGAGGTCAATGCTCCTGATATTAAATCATCAGCCAATGTTAGGACTTATGTTAATGAAGCAGGCCAAGCTACTTTATTTTTAGAGCTTTATGATGGTATTAGTGGCGAAATTTTAGCGCGTATTATTGATACGGAAATTGTGGGTGATAATTCATATTCAACATGGGCTAATCGAGTTACTAATACAGCGGATGCAAAACGCACTATCAGGAAATGGGCAAAAGCATTACGAACTAAGTACGAGCAGGCACAAGGCAGATAACTGGTATATGTCATAACCTTGCTAAGCTATCTAGCAAGGTTATTATGTTCGATACACTCTTGGCACCCGAGCTGAAACTCTGGTGAGTAATTCATAATTGATGGTATCCAAGTGCTTGGCTACGGTTTCTACGCTAAGGTTTTCCCCCCAAAGCTCTACCATATCACCTATTTTTACAGGTTTTAAATCGGTTACATCAACCGTGATCATATCCATTGAAACACGGCCTGCTAATGGTGCAAGTTGCCCATTAATCAAAACAGGGGTGCCTGCTTTGGCACATCTTGGGTAGCCGTCTGCATAGCCAATGGCGATAGTCGCTATGCGTGATGGACGCTCTGCTTGCCAAATTTCACCATAACCGACCTTGTCGCCAACGTTTAAATCCCTTAAGGCAATAATGGTTGATTGTAAGGTCATCACTGGCGTTAAATCCATTGGCAAGTCATAGCTTGTAGCAGGGTTTGCACCATAAAGCGCTATACCTAAACGATTATAATCACCATGGCTTTGCTGCCAGTTAATAATGCCTGCGGAGTTAGCTAAGCTTGTTTGACACGGGAAAAGCTCTGCCACTGAATGTAAACTAGTAATTTGCGCCAATGTTTTTGGATTATCTAATTCTTCTGCACTAGAGAAATGAGTGCATAGCACTAGGTTGTTTTTTTGCTCATTATCGAGTGTTTTAATGATTTTTGGGATGTTTTCAGGAGCAAAACCTAAACGATGCATGCCTGTATCGACTTTTATCCAAATTTTTTGGGTAAATGGGGCAGAGCGCTTTGTTAACCAATTCAATTGCACCGTATTATGTAGCATTAACCAAAAGTTTTCTTGTTCGGCGATAGCAAAGTCTTGTTCACAAAGGGGCCCTTCAAGAATGAGTATTGGCGAATTAATACCTGCAGAGCGTAACGTTATTGCTTCATCAATAAAGGCAACAGCTAAGGCAGGCGCTATTTTATCTAAGTGCTTTGCCACGGCTGTTAGACCATGACCATAAGAATTGGCTTTAATTACGGCAATAGTCTCACTTTGAGGTGCTAACGCGGAAATTTTCTGATAATTCTGCTTAAGGGCTGCTAAATTAATTACTGCTTGGTTTTTTCTTGATTGATAGCTCATTGAGTATTTTTTTGTGATTTGCAAGAAGCACAATAGGTTAACTCAGTGTATCATGTTTCAGCGTTTATAGAGTTTTCCTGTAAAGATTATTTTAATTCTTTATTTGCGTGTCTTTTTGAATAATATTTTCTCTTTAGGTGTCAGTATAAGCTCGCTTAACCAAGAGGTGATTCTTTGCTAGGCTAGCATGTAATGTAGAAAAATAACCATGATGATAAGGTTTTCCATGAAGAAAGCGTTGATGAAAAAGCAGTCTCAACTAATTGATGAACTTAAAAGTATTTCTACAGAAGGTCAAAACCAAGATACTTTAGATATTGATATGCTAGACGCAATAGGCGTATTAGAGAAAATTAATAATGAAGATCAAAAAGTTGCTAGTGTCGTTAAGCAGCTTATTCCAGAAATTGCCCAAGCGGTAGATAAGATTGTTGCTGCCTTTGCTAAGGGGGGGCGGTTAATTTATATCGGAGCAGGCACCAGTGGTCGCTTAGGAATTTTAGACGCCGTTGAATGTCCTCCCACTTTTAGTGTTGCAGACACGCAGGTGCTAGGTATTATTGCTGGGGGCGAGAAAGCCATTAAAAAAGCCGTTGAAGGCGCAGAAGATAGTGAAGCGTTTGCTATCGAAGATTTAAAGTCAGTTAACTTATCGAGTAAAGACGTGTTAGTAGGCATTGCCGCTAGTGGTCGAACACCTTATGTTATTTCAGCGATGAATTATGGGCAAAGTATTGGTGCGACTGTGGTTGGTGTTAGTTGTAGCTACAATGAAGTTTTCGATAAGGCTAATGATATAAATATTTGCGCCGTTGTTGGCGCGGAAGTATTGACCGGCTCTACCCGAATGAAGTCAGGCACAGCACAGAAGCTAATTCTCAATATGCTCAGTACCGCGAGCATGATCCGCTCAGGTAAAAGTTATCGTAATTTAATGATAGATGTTAATGCAAGCAACGAAAAGCTTTATGCTCGCGCGGTACGCATTGTCATGCAAGCCACAGACTGTGATTTTGAGACGGCCAAACAAGCCTTAAGTAACGCAAGTAATAATGCCAAACTTGCGACTTTAACCGTACTAACAGGTATGTCTGTTGAGCAGGCGCGTGCCTCATTGGTACAAAACAAGGGCTTTTTACGCAAAGCAGTTGAGCAAGCGTCACAATAAACCTATATAAAATCTATACTCTATAAGGGTTGTACAATGAATGTTTATATAAAAAACAAACTGACAAACAGCGTCTTTAGCGTGTTAACTGTTTTGTTTTTTAACGTCTTAATGGCGGCTTGTTCATCGACATTGCATGGAACGCCAGTGGAGCAAATTGTCTCTGAAAATAGTGAAGCTTCAATGACTGCACGGCAACACAAAAAAAGTGAAATACAACTTGGTGCTGAGCAAATATCTGAATATTTACCTTTATTAGCGGGAAAAAAGGTAGGGCTAGTGGTTAATCAAACTTCGCAAGTTTCTGGTGTTCATCTAGTCGATAAACTCATCGCAAAGGGTATTGATGTTAAAGCTATTTTTGCACCTGAACATGGTTTTCGGGGTGATCGTGACGCAGGTGAAAAGTTTAACTCCAAAATAGATGAAAGAACGGGCATTCCATTAGTTTCAATTTATGGAAAAAATCGTAAACCTTCTGCTGATACATTAGCAAATATTGATGTGATCATTTTTGATATCCAAGATGTCGGTGTGCGCTTTTACACTTATATCAGTTCGATGCACTATATGATGGAAGCAGCGGCGGATGCCGGCATCACTTTTATTGTTCTTGATAGGCCTAATCCAAATGGAGCATTCGTTGATGGGCCAATATTGGAGCCTGAGTTCACTTCTTTTGTGGGTATGCATAAAATCCCGCTATTACATGGTATGACAGTTGGAGAGCTGGCATTAATGTTTAAAGGAGAGAACTGGTTAACTGTGAATAATTCGTTAAAGCTTAAGGTTATCCGGATAAAAAATTACCAACGCACTATGCCTTACTCCTTACCTATAAAGCCTAGCCCTAATTTACCCAATGATACAGCAATTAACCTGTATCCCTCACTCGGCTTTTTTGAAGCAACGCCGGTAAGTATTGGTCGTGGTACAGCGTTTCCATTTCAAGTGATTGGTCATAATGATATTTCAGTGGGAAGCTTTACCTTTATGCCTGTATCTACGCCAGGTGCTGCTTCTAAACCTAAACTGATGAACCAAGCCTTACAAGGGCAAGATTTACGTCAAAGCCAAATACGAGGCTTAGATCTCAGCTTTGTTATTAATTGGCATAATGCATTTAAAAACCAAGGCAGGGCGTTTTTTACACGTGCAGACTTTATGGATAAATTGAGCGGCACAGATAAGCTTCGAAAAGCGATTGTCGCGGGTAAGTCCGCAAAAGAAATTAAGCAAAGTTGGCAACAAGGGATTAATCAATTTAAAGCATTAAGAAAACCCTATTTGCTTTATCTTGATTTATAGTGATTAAAAGCTATTTAGCCAATAAAGCGGTAATGTGGTCGCAATAATGGATGAACGGTCATTAAAATCAGTTTTTGTACAAACAGAATGATTAATACACTTACTGTGATCGCTAACTGAACAAAGTGCTATTTTCGTGCTCAGCTATGTATTTAGCAACAAATATAAACATAGGCTATTAAAAGATGATATTAAAAAAGGAAGGGTATTTAGTGATTAAAGCCTTAAAGAAAAAGCTGTTTAAAATTACCCTTTTGTCTACCTGTGATCTGCAATAATCAAACAGGACACTTTAATAATGGAATATAATCCAATTATTGAGGTGTTAAATGACAAAACGAACAAACAGAAACTACACGACTGA
>JAPHTO010000035.1 GCA_026196955.1 Colwellia sp.
GTCCATTGATGACATCATACGTGATATCACTGAAAATAATGCGGCAAAGCGCAAAAGTCTATTGCCAAAGGACAACATTAGGCCAGAAGATCGGCTGACTTTTGATGCTGATGGTAATGTTGTTCGGTAATCATTAATAAAAAGTATATTAGCCCCCCGCTGGACAAATTGAAATAAAAAGGCGGGGGCAATTATATGCATGATTAAATAGTAAGTTTTTTGGTAAACGGTGTCGTAATAGGCTAACAAAGTGAATCGTTAACTTAACTAGCAAAAAAGTAGAGTGTCTATTTAGAGTAAAAACAGTAGTTAAAAATGTTCATATACTTTCGCTCTATCAATGACTTGCATAGGAGTTAAAACTTGTTTACTATGCAAAAGGCTCAATTAATTAAGCTGTTACATAAAAATAATTATAAATTAAGGATGATATAATGAGTATAACTTCAGACACCCTCGATGTAGAAAACAACCCGACACAATCAAACAAAACACTAGGCTTTGAGTTTCGTGGTGACGGTATGGAATACTTTAAAATTTGGATTGTGAATATTCTACTAACCATTGTCACTCTAGGTATTTACTCTGCTTGGGCTAAGGTGAGAAACAACCGCTACTTTTATTCAAATTTATATTTAGACAATGATAATTTTCGTTATTTGGCTGATCCTATAACTATATTAAAAGGCCGACTTATTGCTTTAGCTGCTTTAATAGCTTACTACGTGGCGTCAATTTTTTTCCCTATCGTTGCCGTAGTTCTGGCCATAACTCTATTTTTTGCCATTCCATATTTTATTAATCAATCTGTCGCTTTTACCAATAGAATGTCGTCATACAAAAACATTCAATTTCGTTTTGAAGGCTCATACGGTCAAGCATTCATGGTCATTTATATTTGGCCAATACTAGGCATGCTTACTTTAGGTATTTTGTACCCATTAGCATTATTAAAGGCCAACGAGTACTTTGTTCGCAATAGCTCTTACGGCACCAGCCATTTTGATTTTAACGCCACATATAAAGATTACGGTATGATATTTTTAACAGCGCTAGGCATTGCGTTAGCTGTGGGTGTACCAGTTGCATTAATCACTTATTTTGTTCCTGCTTTGGGTGTAATTTCACCATTACTTTTCATAGTTATGTATTTCGCTTTAATTGTTTACGCTCTGGTATCATTCACCAATCTGTTTTATGCCAGCTTAAGCTTAGTTGAGCACAAATTCGAAGCAAATTTAACAATAACAGCTCAAGCCAAAGTGATTCTAATTAACCTGCTACTAACCATTATTACCCTTGGTTTATATCTACCTGCAGCAAAAGTTCGCATGACAAAATATATTTGTTCTTGCTTAACATTGCACGCTAGTGGCAGTTTAGATAACTTCAGCGCTGCTGAAAAAGAAAATATTAGTGCCTTAGGTGAAGAGTTTGGTCAAGTATTTGATTTTGCGTAAAATAATATTTTCATGTTAATAGAAGGAATCTATCTAGATGGTAAAACCTCTAAACGCCATACCGCGCGTTTAGAGGTTAATAATGACCATAGAGTCACTCATATTCATCTAGCTGAACAGCAACAAATATTATCATTTGAGCATCAACATTATGTCGTTGAATCTCGTTTAGGCAATACGCCTCGAGAAATTTCATTTGACGATGATCAACTATTTGTTTGTGATAACCACGATGAAATTGATAAGTTAATCAGTTGGCAAACAAGCAGGTCATCAAATCAACATTCTTGGTTACATCGCTTAGAAAATAACTTTAAATTAATCTGTGTATCCACAATTGTCACTGCCATTTTATTATATGGCATGGTCATTTATGGCATACCTAGCACAGCAAAAGTTATGGCTCACAATGTTCCAAATTTTACTTCAGCACAACTCGTATCTAGTTTAGATATATTAGATAAAACTGTTTTTGAAGCCTCAAGATTACCTCCGGAAAGGCAGCAAGAAATAAGGGATTTAATGGAGCCTTACTTATCAAGCTTTAAAAGCTTACAGCCTAAGTTAGTATTTAGATCTGGCATGAAGGCTAATGCTTTAGCACTGCCAAATGGCGTTATTGTTTTTACTGATGACTTTGTAAATTTGACCCAAGCTAATGATGAGTTAATAGCTGTATTATTCCATGAATTAGGCCATTTAACGCACAAACATATGACTCAGCGGGTTATTCAAGATGCTATGTTGACCATCATGGTGGTGTTTATTACTGGCGATGTCGAGACTTTTGATCTAGTAACAGGGCTTCCTACGCTACTTCTTGATTTGGCCTATTCGCGTGAATTTGAAATAGAAGCAGATACTTATGCGCTAACCTTGTTAGACAAACATAATATCCCTTTGCATAGTTTTGCTGATGCCATGACAAATTTAGAAAATTATTATCTAAAAGAGAGTGAGGGAAAAAACAATAGCTCGATGAATGATTTTTTTTCAACTCACCCTAAAACAGCAGAAAGAATAAAATTGGTAGAGCAATTCAAAAATTAAAAAGTTTGAATGAAAGCATTTTTCCCATTACTGGGGCGTTGGTAGTTCAAATTAGTCATGGAGATATAATGACTAATTTACTAGATATTCTTGTTGTATTATTGACCACAGGTTGCTCTACTGATTCATGTCACAGTTTTAGCAATTGGTTGAAATTTTTCAGTTCATTGCCACTAGCTGTGCCGTCAAGCGCTTTATCAACCAAAGTGTTTAAAATCATCGTTAGTCATCTTCTTCATCATCCTTGATTAAATTAGTAGTTTAAGCTTAGTTAACTGCTGAATAAGTGCAAGCTACAAGGCTATTAAAACGGTGTGAAATATTTTATAGGGTTATGTTGTTCGTAAATCGTTAAGTAGCAAAAAAATAAAAGAACCTGACGCTTAAAAGGGTGTAGAAGACGCATACCGCGACCAAATGCTAACCTCTAAAGATTCCCCTCATCTAACGCCCTAAACGCTACGGCAGCAATCTTCCACAGTTAAAAGTATAACACTAGGAAAGCTAAATGGGGAAAATCTATACTGGAGTATGTTCAAAGTTATTCACACGCATTAATTTTTAATATGATTAACCTGTGTGTAAATCTACACCACAAAAATAATTGAAAATAATTTTCAGACTGTTAGACATATGTTAGAGGCAGCAGTTGTTCGCTGATTTTTTTAACTGTTTAACTAAACAGTAAGCACAAAAAAAGCCCTATAAAACAGAGCTTTGTTTGATTTTAATATGGTCGGAGTAGCAAGATTCGAACTTGCTTGCTGAGGCTTTGTATGTAGTGTTTTGGGTACTATTAAGCTCGACAGTGTTACCTCTGGTGTTACAATAAATAAAAGTCAGCATGATAATAATGATGATTTTAAAGCGTTAGAATAAATCATATGAAAAATTTAACATTAACTAATTCGAGTACCATAATCGTTTGTAATTGAGTGTTTATGCTTATTGTACTCGCAATTAATAACATACCGTGCCCTATACCTTGAACGTAGACGTGTGATGATGGCTTGGTGGTCAGATCATATGGAGAAGTGCTCAATGGGGATTTATAGTTTGTCTGAGCCAGTCCCCACATTAAAGTTGCTTAATGGTTGATTTTCCCAAGTAAGCTCATCTAACACATTATCTTAGCATTGTTAGTATTACCCACTAATATCTCTCAAACGGCTATGAAAAAATTACGGGTTTACTTTTTAAATAATTATCACGCTTATATACTTCATACTCAGCTATAGCGAATTGTCAGAGTTTTACATTTTAAATTTAACTCAATTTAGTACACGTTTTAGTACAAAAATTAGTGCTTGTCAGTACTTGTCATTCAAATAGATAACCGTAATTATTACTACTGTACATTGCAGCTCTATAATAGGTTGTGATGTGCAAAACGCGCATAAGGATTTGAATGAAGTTTAGGCAGGACGCCATCATTAGAATGCCACCCCAGTACTAAGCTCGGCAAAGCTATTAAAAGTACTGAGGAGGCAAGCGTGACAATTAAGTCACTAACAAAACAGGAGTCACTACCATGACACCAAGCACAAATGTAGCCGATTGCAACGATCAGATCAATAAAAACACTTACTTAAACTCAGTCCCAACTTGTGAACAGTTAAAGATAATCAAAAAACACAAAGCGCTAGAGATAGCTTGTATTTCTAAAAGCACAATGCACCTTAAGATAATCGAGGGCTTATTTCCCCCGTCAATTTCTCTTGGTGACCGTGCTGTAGCATTCGTTAAACATGAGGTTTTAGCTGTAGTAGCCGCTCAAATACAAGGGCAAAGCAAAGATGAGATACGATTGCTTGTTAAAGAGCTTGTAGCACAACGCCAAACACTTGGGGGGCTGTAATTATGAGTAACGTAATTTCAATAGCAACTCCGTCTACTAACTCGTCTAAGTGGCTTGTTCCTGGTTTCATTGCTAAGAATAGCTTATCAATAATATATGGCGACATGCCTAAGATGAACTGCTCAGTAGCTAATATGATAGCTAGTTGCTTGGTCTCAGGTGAATCATGGTGTGGTAACGAAATTAACTCTCAAAGCTCTGTTCTCTACATCGGTGAAGTAGGATACAAAACCGCAGTGAGTAATGGGCGTGGTGTTAGTCTTAGGGATTACCCATACAAATTATTTGTAGCGGATAACCCTATAAATTTGCTAAACCAATGGCAAGTGAAAGAGCTAGTAAAGCAGTTGAGTAAGCGTAATGGCCTTGTTAATAAGGGACTTTCGCTCATCATAATAGAAATGAGTACTTCTGGCTTTGCTGATCCTGTTGAGCTAGTTAGTGTGGCGGACACGGTCAAGAGCTTAAACTATATACTTGAAAAAACGGGTGTTTCAATTTTACTCGTACACACTGATTATGGTGCTCGAAGGCTTGGTCTTCGTGTGTTGTCCGGGATGGCAGATGTTGCTTTAAAAATTGAAAACGTTTGCTATTCATCGCAGAAGAGGGTCACTAATTTAGTCTGTACTAAGGCAAATGGTACATTTTTAAATTCACCTATGATTATCGGGCAAATTGCCAGTGGTAATAATGTAGGTGAGCAATAATGAACCTAACTGATCCTACTTTGATACCAAACAACTCAAGCGATTTATCAAAACAAAGGGTAACACTCGACAAAAATAGAATACTGCACTTAGCTAACCTTCATATGCACACTATCGATGACAGTGAAAACGCGCTGTTTTGTTTTAAAGCATTTAAAGATAAATGTGTTAATCAGTTCAACACAAATGATGCAGGGTGGCCAAAAAAGCTGTTAGCTAATATTGAGCAAGGGTTTGAAGTGTTCATAACGGTTAATAAGACTGACGGTTTAGGTACAAAAACTGAGAACATAAAGGCGGTTAGGGCGCTATTCTTAGATTTTGATAGCACAGACATAGATAACTTAGCCGTAATTGAAAGTATGCCTTTGCAGCCTAACATGGTGCTTAATACAAGCCCAGGTAGGCTTCATTGCTACTGGCAATTAATTGATTGTCCTTTAGATAAATTTACTAGTATGCAAAAAGCACTAGCTAAAAAATATAATGGTGATCTCAGCGTCTCTGACTTACCTAGGATAATGCGGCTTGCCGGTTCGTTTAACCTTAAAAATAAACCGCACCAAGTTGATATAATATGGCATCATGATGAAGCTTATACATTAGATGAATTTACTAAAGCTTTTAATATTGGCAGTTTTGGCAGTGACGATATAGGGGGTTTTCAAAAAAATAATACTGAAATACCGATAAGTCGTGCTGATGGTATTGAGCAAAAAATAAGTAATATTAGCCTTGGTAATAACTTGCATGAATCACTTGTATCCTTAGCTGGGTATTTTGCACAGGACGGTATGAGTGCTCAGTCAATTATTACTTATTTGCAGTCGCAGATGAAAATATCTAGTGTTGAAAAAGACGATCGCTATTATGAGCGTTTCAATGAAATCCCCCGTATTACTGACTATGTAACCGTTAATCAAAAAAGTACTGCTGCTAATAGCTATTGGCCTACTCCTAAGCCACTGGAAAGTGAGTTAAGGCCTGTAATGCCACTCAATGTTGGACAACTACCAAAAGTAATGCGCGATTTGATTAGTGACTCAGCAGAGCGTATGCAATGTCCGCCTGACTTTTTAGCTGCGGGGCTAGTTGTTGTTTCATCTAGTATCGTAGCTAGAAACATTGTTGTTCAACCTAAGAAAAATGATACCGCTTGGTTAGAAGTACCTAACACATGGGGAATAATTATAGGCAAACCATCACTACTAAAATCACCAACATTATCTATAGCAATGGCTGCTCTTGAAAAGCTTGAGCGGCTATCACGTGAGCAACATGCTGATAAAGTAAAGGAATTTAAAGTAGATTGTGAGTTAGCCGAGATGAATGGCGATATTAATAAAAGAGAAGTCAAAAAACTTTTAAAAGAGAAAAACCACAGCAAAGCAAAAGCAATACTCATGGCTGATCAAGCTGACAATGAAGAGGCGCCAACACAAGTAAGGTATGTGATTAATGACGGTACTATCGAGAAAATAGCCGATTTATTATGCACTAACACCCAAGGTTTTATGGAATTTCGAGATGAAATTATTGGTTGGTTTAATAACCTGAATAAGCCAGATAAAAGTCAATACAGATCGTTTTACCTTGAGAGTTGGAATGGTAATAAACCATTTTCAATTGAGCGTATAGGAAGAGGTTCAACTTTTATACCTAATAATAGGTTAACTATTTTGGGTGGTATTCAACCAGATGTCTTCAGTAAGCTTGTTAGTGATACTGTTTCTGGTAGTCATGGTGGTGACGGGTTACTACAACGTTTTCAAATAGCCGTTTATCCTGATGTAAAAGGTGACTTGTCATTTACAGATAAAGCGCCGAACAAACAAGCTTTGCAGCAATTCGAAAATAAAATTTTATCACTAACGCAATGGTCAAACAATGCGACTGAACCGTTTGTATTAAAGTTTAACGACGCGGCTTATGAGCATTACAAAAAGTGGTTTAATTATAATGAGTCATTATTTCGTGGTGATGCTTTATCTGCATCCCTTGAGAGCCACTATGCTAAATACAGAGGCTTTGTACCATCAATTGCGGCTATTTTTCATGCACTAGAACATGACCACTTAGCCAGTGTCCCTTATATTAACGAGGGCACTATCAAATCAGCTATTGAATATGTTGAGTACCTTCGAACGCATGCCGAACGTATCTACTCACTACCAGAGCAGTACAGCTTAATGGGTGCTAGAACAATCCTAAAGAACTTTGACAAGCTGAAGGATACTTTCTTAGTAAGGGATATCTACCGTAAGAAATGGAAAGGGCTAACAAGTAAAGAGTTAGTTGAGCCAGCTTTAGCTGTTTTAGAAGAGGCTGGCTATTGTATGCCGCTTGAAAATAACTCTAATGGTATTGGTAGGCCAACAAGTTATTTCGTAAAACACCCTGATTATCAACTGCCAAAACTGACAAAATCAACTACTGATAAGAATAATAAAGAGGTACACCATGCAAGACCTAACTACTAAGCAACAACGCTTTGTCGAAGAATATGTAATCGACTTTAACGCGACCAGAGCGGCAATTAGCGCAGGTTACTCTGAAAAAACGGCTCGCTCTATCAGTAGTGAATTATTAACAAAACCTGACATTCGTAGCGCCATTAAAACGCACCTTGATGAACTGTCCACTGACTCATATGTCAGCCGTGAAGTTATACTTACTGGCTTACTTAAAGAGGCTATGGGAAGGGGCGAGAGTAGTAGTGCCAATTCACGTGTAAGCGCTTGGGATAAGTTGGCTAAACTATCGGGGCTTTATGCTGATACTAAGCCACAACTGTCCATTGATGACATCATACGTGATATCACTGAAAATAATGCAGCAAAGCGCAAAAGTCTATTGCCAAAGGACAACATTAGGCCAGAAGA
>JAPHTO010000130.1 GCA_026196955.1 Colwellia sp.
AACATCATACCAGCGAGAAAAGCGCCCAAAGCCATTGATAAACCGAACCATTGCGTTAATGCCGATGCAAGTAAGGTGACCAAAAGCGTTGTTAAAACGAATAACTCATCCGTTCTAACTTGTGCAACAAGATTAAATACCTTAGGTAACAACCATTTACCAATGAATAATAACAAGGTAATGACAACGGCACCTTTAAACATGGCCAGGATTAATGCCAATATCATCGAGCTATCGCCATTGGTTGCTAGCATAGGAATGATGATTAGCAATGGCACTACAGCAACATCTTGAAATAATAATATTGCCACTGAAAGTTGGCCGGATTTACGCTTCATTGCGCCCGTTTCACTTAGCTGACGAATGACAATAGCAGTAGATGACAACGCTAATATACTGCCAACAACAAATGCAGACTCAAAGCTTAATCCGAAAAACATACCTGCAATTAAAAAGATAACCAAAGAAATGCCGACTTGTAAACTACCAACCGCAAGCACCAAATGCCGCATAGCCATCAGCCGAGGAAGAGAAAATTCAAGCCCTAAAGTAAAAAGTAAAAAAACGATACCTAATTCAGCAAAATGATCATAATCCACCTGCTCTTGTGCGATATTTAATCCATGCTCACCCACTAGCAAGCCTGCCACTAAATACGCTAATATTGCGGGCAATTTCAAGCGACGAAAGAGCCAAACAATAATAACTGCACTCGATAAAATAGCTAAAATTTCAAGGTAGCCGCTCACATACATTCCTTAATTTTTTTCTTCAATAGCTTAGTTGCCACACGGCAAAGAGTTGCCGCCAAGTTTATGACTTTAAGAACAAACTTATAGAAGCACACGTATTAATAGTAATACTGGCAATAATTAAACTAATAATCAAATAGTTAACAAAACTAAATCCAACCATCTTATGTCTATAAACTATATCACATCATGGAACAATAATTGCAATCTTTAGAGTAGAAGGTAATAGCATGCCAAACAGTTGAATTTATCACTACTGTGGCAAATAACGAAAAAGTGAGACACAAGTATGCAAACACTTAATATACTTGATAATCCATCGACGTCATTTAACGTTTTCAACACGTTTGCAAATGATCGCCGTAAAAGTGACAATCTTAACACGGGTTTGTTAGAACAATTACAAACCACACTTAACTTAGACAAGTTGCTTGACATTTTTGCGATGGAAGCGGCACGCTTCGTTAATTTTTCAGGCCTTTATTTTAAAAGTCAGACTGTCAGCAAAGCTTTAAGAGGCAGTAAAAAAGCGAAGCAAGAACGTCAATTCGAACTTAAACTCAATAATGAATTCATTGGAACGCTCAGTTATGGCATAAATAGTCCAATTAGCATGAGTCATTATGAAGAATTAAAGCGCATCCATCAGATTTTGCTTTACCCATTAAAGAATGCTCTGCAATATCATCAAGCCATGCAGCTTGCTATGCAAGACAGTCTAACCGGTTTAGGTAATCGTCGTTATTTTGATGAACAATTAAAGCGCGCAATGCATAATGCCAACCGTCACCAAGGACAAGTAGGCTTAGTATTAGGTGATTTAAATAAGTTCAAAGCAGTTAATGATACCCATGGTCATAATATCGGCGATCAAGTACTACAGCAATTTGCCGATGTGTTACGCACTTGCATACGTGACTCAGACAGTGTTTTTCGCTTTGGTGGCGATGAATTTGCTATCATTGTTGAAAACGCCAGTGAGTATGCATTAGATATAATACGAAGCAGAATTGACAATGCCTTAAAAGTTAACGCCTTACTCGCTAAATATCAAATGAGTTGCAGCTTAGGTACTACCTTTATGAATAGAGCTGATAATGAGCATAGCTTATTTGAACGAGCCGATCAGGCGCTTTATCGACAAAAAATGAACATGTCCAAGCGCTTAAGCGTTGTTTAATTAAACTTTTAAGAAGAAGTGTTAACGCTTCTTCTTAATTTTACTATTGTATTTTTTATTCGATGGCGACTTTTTCTTCGCCTTCTTTTTAGCAATCTCTTGATTCTTCTCTTGCGTGGCACGATAGCGGTTTTTGCTCACACGCTTTTCATTTGCCTGAGTATGTTCAACGGCTTCATCGCGATTTAACTCATAGCCTGGCACAATAATTCGTTCAAATTGACGACCAATAAGTTGCTCAATATTTTCTAAAAAACGCTCATCTTTAGGACTGACCAAAGAAATAGCAGTACCTGACTTACCTGCTCTACCAGTACGACCAACACGATGTACATAATCTTCAGCTAAAAACGGTAAATGAAAATTAACCACATAAGCCAAATCGTCAATATCTAAACCACGTGCTGCAACATCAGTTGCTACTAAAACTCTCACTTTACCTTCACTAAAATCAGTTAAAGCTTTATTTCTAGCTCCTTGAGTTTTATCACCATGGCAAAGGGCAGATTTAATACCATCAAGCTTTAATTCTTTGGCAAGAATATTGGCGCTTTCTTTCGTGCCAGCAAAAACAAGCACCTGTTGCCAGTTATTCACGCCAATGAGTTCAGAAAGTAACTCACGCTTTCGTACTTCACTGACCCAGTAAACAGATTGTTTTACTTTACCTGAGGTTGAATTTTGTTTAGCCACACCCAGTGTTTTTGGTGTTTTAAGTATTTGTTTAGCTAACGATTTCACTTTATTTGAGTAAGTCGCTGAAAACATTAATGTTTGATGCTTATGCTTCATTGCTAGCATAAGCTTTTCAATATCTGATAAAAAGCCCATATCTAACATACGATCGGCTTCATCAAGTACTAAATAACTTACCTGCGCTAAATCAAGATTACGTAAAGTTAAGTGCTCTAATAATCGTCCTGGTGTGGCGATAAGGACATCAACACCTTCTTTCAATACTTTGGTTTGTGATGCCATTTTACCGCCACCATACACCACGCCAATTTTTAAAGGTAAAAATTGGCTGTAAGCTTTCATGTTATTCGCAACTTGTGCTGCTAACTCTCTGGTTGGTGTCAAAACCAAAGCACGGATATTATGGCTGCTATTTTGTGAAGCCGACTTTGTGCTACTAGCCGAGCCTTTAACCAAGGCATCTAAAATGGGCAAGCTAAAAGCGGCGGTTTTTCCCGTTCCTGTTTGAGCACTAGCGAGTAGATCAGAGCCTGATCGGATCATAGGGATAGCTTGTTGCTGAATTGGTGTTAAGTTTTTATAACCGCAGGCTTTTACCGCTTTTAACAACTCTGCAGATAAACCAATTGCATCAACACTCATAAATCACCTAAAACAAGAAAACCAAAATAAGGACGCGGATTATATACCTAAGTGACTAGATAAACAAAAGCCCTAGCAATTATTATCGCAAGGGCTTTTTATATGAGCATTTATAATAATAAATACTAGGACTGTTGATCTTTGCTGACTATTTTATAAGGCTCTAAAAATCTGTTCCGTAGTTTCTTTCGCATCACCAAATAGCATTTGCGTATTGTCTTTAAAGAACAGTGGATTTTGAACACCTGCATAGCCCGTATTCATTGAACGCTTAAATACCACCACTTCTTTTGCATTCCATACTTCAAGTACAGGCATGCCAGCAATAGGACTACTAGGATCTTCACTTGCCGCTGGGTTTACCGTGTCATTCGCGCCGATAACCAAGACCACATCCGTTTCAGGAAAATCATCATTTATCTCATCCATACCAAGTACAATATCATAGGGTACTTTCGCTTCAGCCAATAAAACATTCATATGGCCGGGTAAGCGACCTGCAACTGGGTGAATAGCAAAGCGCACTTTAACACCTTTATTTATCAGCTGCTGAGTCATTTCATAAACAGGGTATTGTGCTTGTGCTACAGCCATACCGTAACCCGGTGCTATCACAACCGATTTAGCGCCGCGTAGCAAATCAGCAACAGCTTCTGCTTGCACTTCTCTGTGCTCACCATAATCTTTATCTTCATCAATAACGACTTCAGTGCCAAAACCACCAGCAATGACGCTAATAAATGAACGATTCATCGCCTTACACATAATATAAGATAATATCGCACCTGATGATCCAACTAACGCCCCAGTAATGATCAATAAATCGTTACTAAGCATAAAGCCTGCTGCTGCTGCTGCCCAACCCGAATACGAGTTAAGCATTGAGACAACGACAGGCATATCCGCACCGCCAATAGAGGCAACTAGATGCCAACCAAACACCAATGCAATAACCGTCATTAAAAATAATGCGGTATTCGAACCACCATGATTAACAAAGGATAATAACAATAAAAAACTGACTATGCCTGCTGCCAAATTCATTTTATGGCGATGCGGTAACATTAAAGCACTTGAGCTGATAATGCCTCGCAACTTACCAAAAGCAACGATAGAGCCGGTAAAAGTGACTGCCCCAATAAATATTCCTAAGAAAATTTCGGTTAGATGGATATTCATTGCCGTTTGCTGTGCTGCTGTAAGAATAACGCCATGCCCAGCATCAAAGTAGCTATTAAAACCAACTAAAACTGCCGCCAAACCCACAAAGCTATGTAGAATTGCCACAAGCTCAGGCATTTGTGTCATTTCTACCTTGTTCGCTAACCTCAGTCCAATACCTGAGCCGATAACCATAGCGACAATAATAACAAACACATTGGAAACTCTTGGGTCGAGTATGGTAGTTATTAGCGCAATGGCCATACCCACTATGCCAAACATATTGCCCTGTTTAGCCGTTTCTTGCTTGCTTAAGCCAGCCAAACTGAAAATAAAGAGTAATGCTGCAACCAAATACGCTGCACTGATAAAACCGTAAGACATTCGTTTTCTCCTTATTTACTAAACATTTTTAACATGCGACTCGTCACTTTAAAGCCGCCAACGATATTTATTGTTGCCACTAAGGTAGCTAAAGCAGCCAGTATTTGCACCAAGGTATTTTCCGAGCCTATTTGCAGCAGAGCCCCAACAACTATAATGCCTGAAATCGCATTGGTAACACTCATTAACGGTGTATGTAATGAATGACTGACATTCCACACAACATAATAGCCAATCACACAAGCGAGAGTAAACACGGTAAAGTGCGTCAGAAAATCAGCAGGAGCAACACTTGCTACCCAGCCAAATAAAGCAACGCCCGCCGCCATAAAGCCATACTTTTTAACAGGATCTGCTGGCTCTTCTTCAACAATTTCCGCTGGCTCAGCTTTAGCCTTTTGAGCGGGTGCTGGCGCAGCACTGACTTGGATAGGCGGTGGTGGAAAGGTCACCTCATCCTCTTTAACCACTGTCATGTTGCGAATAACAACATCATCAAAATCTATAGTGAATGTGCCATCCTTTTCTTTACATAACAACTTAGCTAAATTAACTAAATTATTCGCATAAAGCTGCGATGACTGATTAGGTAAGCGAGACACTAAGTCAGTATAACCTATCACTTTAACGCCATGGGCATCGGTAACTTTCCCTGCAACGGTACACTCACAGTTGCCACCACCGCCAGCAGCTAAATCGATAATCACGCTACCCGTTTTCATCGACTCAACCATTTTTTCGGTAATGAGTTTAGGTGCCGGTTTTCCTGGGATCATTGCCGTTGTGATGATAATATCAACATCTTTGGCTTGCTCAGCAAATAAAGCCATTTCAGCATCAATAAACGCTTTACTCATTTCTTTCGCGTAACCGTCACCAGAGCCAGTATCCTCAGGCTCTTCATAATCTAGCTCAAGAAATTCAGCCCCCATACTTTCAATTTGCTCTTTCACTTCAGTGCGGGTATCAAATGCACGCACTATGGCGCCTAAACTACTCGCGGTACCAATTGCAGCAAGGCCTGCAACCCCCGCGCCTATAATCATTATTTTTGCCGGTGGCATTTTACCCGCGGCAGTAATTTGACCGGTAAAAAATCGTCCAAAGTGATGTGACGCTTCAATAACTGCACGATAACCAGCAATATTTGCCATTGAGCTCAATGCATCCATTGATTGAGAGCGTGTCATGCGCGGCACCATTTCCATGGCTAAGGTGGTAATAGATTTGGCACGAAGCGCTTCAAGGAGTTCAGCGTTTTGCGCTGGTGCAATAAAACTTACAAGAGTCGCGCCCTCATTCATTAGCTCAACTTCTTCTAGGGTAGGAGCATTCACTTTTAAAATGATATCACTTTGCCAACACTTCTTTTTGACAACAATATCTGCATTTGCACTTGTGTATTCTTCGTCTGTAAAACTTGCTTTAGTGCCAGCACTCTTTTGAACTTGTACTGTAAAACCTAATTTGATTAGTGCACTAATAGAGCTTGGTGAGCCTGCTACACGGTTTTCACCCTTGAGCGACTCTTTGGGAATGCCAATGATCATAAAACACCTTTAAACAGTTGATAAAAAAGACTAACTGTTTAATGTTTTACCACTTATAGCGCTAATTTTAAACACACATTTGAAAATAATTTATTCTTCAGTTGCGATTTAAACGCTTTGCTATTTAATCAACATCAAATAAAGAAGAAAAGCTATTATATATCAGCAGATTGAAAGGAGCCTATGAGTTGTTTTAAACCCTTATATAATTCAGGAGATATTGATTATTTGTCTTGGCTACCATAACAAACGAAGTCAATAAGCGAGATAGCGCTTTTAACGGCCTTTACTCACTGACCATGTTTCAAAAAGCGCAGCACTAACCACTAATATGCCACCAATAACCGTTAGCAGGCTCACACGTTCACTTAACAGTAAAAATGCTAACACACTGCCATATAGTGGCTGTAAACAAGAAATAAGCCCCGCTGTTGTCGCCGACAGATGGCGAAGAGAAGAAGCAAATAAAGCATGTGGCATCGCAGTGAAAACGATACCAACTAATAAGATCAATGACCAATCCTTGTTTGTCACTTGCCATGGTGGCACTTCAACAAACAAACCTAACATAATAAAAGCCACCAAGGTTTGATACAACATGGTGTGCGGTCCAGAATAGTGGCTAAAATAATTCTTATGAAGAATATTCCTTATCGCAAAAAAGAATGCAGAAATAACGCCTGTCGCTATACCTAAGGTGACTTGGTTACCTAAATTAATTTCTGGAATAAGTAAAAAAATGCCAACCAAGACAATAAAAGCAATAATAATATCTTTGATTTTCGGCGTACTTTTGATTTTTGCACGGCTTAGCAGAGGCTCTAAAAAGACCGTGATCACTGGGTAGGTAAAAAAAGCAATGATGCCAATGGTAACACCAGCCATTTGCATTCCGGCAAAGTAAGTCACCCAGTGAATACCAACAACAACACCTAGCAACACCGCAACACCATAATCTTTGGCGCATTTGAGTGTTATTTTTTTCTTTTGCAGTGTTAATAAAATAAATAACACTATCGCTGCTACGCCAGTGCGATAGACGGTAATATCTAAAGCCGGTAAACCTATAAGTTTTGAAAATAAAGCCGTACCACCAAACAGCAGTACTGACATGTGTAGAAACAAAAGGCTTTGCTGTTGAGCTTTCATGAAGTTAATTCGATATAAGTTATTTAGGTGGGCCGGTTCTCTGATGATTAATCAAGATCGTTTAACGGCCAAGTAACGATGTAATCTTCAAAATCTTCGAGTTCAACATCATCATCTTTTACTACTTTGCCTCGTACCGACATGCCGGCCTTATGCATCGCTGACTTTTTACCTTTATGCAATAATGGATGCCAAGATGGCATTCCCCGTCCTTCTTGTAAACGCCTGTATGTACAGCTCGGCGGCATAAAAAACACATCGGCAAGATTATCTTGTGTTAACTTCACACAATCTGGAACTAAGGTAGTACGCTTTGCATATTGACTACATTGACAAGATTTTTCATTAAGCAAATAGCAAGCAATATTAGAGTAATGTACTTGCTCACCTTCTTTTAAATGATCTGTGGGTAGAAGCTCGCTTTGCTCATCCGTATCCTCGTCATCAATAAATTTATTGAGGCAACATTTAGCACAGCCATCACACAAAGATTCCCATTCGCTTCGAGACATTTCTGTTAAGGTTTTACTTTGCCAAAACGGCTTGTTTTCTTGAATTTCTGTCATGCTAAAAAATGCTTTTTAATTAATAGGAGGAAACTTGATACGATCAGATAAATGACCAACCGAGCTAACAAAATAATAAGATAAGTTCCAGTGCATCAAGCTCTTGTAATTGTCATAAGCAAGGTAAGCCCGTCCGTTTTCATCATCAGGGAAAACAAGTGCCGCTTTAATATCAACATTAGGAAGGTTAGTACCGTCAGTACGACGAACCCCCAATGCTTGCCACTCTGCTAACGTTTTTTCAGAAGTTGACCACGCCTTTAACCACTTTTTACGGCTACCGGTATTTTTAGGGATAGCTAATGAATTATCAAAGTTCTGTGGCAGTTTAACCTGACGTCCCCAAGTTAACTCATCATTCCAACCTTCTTTTTTCAAATAATTAGCCATTGAAGCAAAAATATCGACTTGGTTTTGCCAAATGTCTTTTTTACCATCACCGTTACCATCAACAGCGTAAGCTAAAAAAGAGGTGGGCATAAATTGATTTTGTCCCATAGCACCAGCCCAAGAGCCTTTCATATTATCAATTTTAATATGGCCTTCGTCTAAGATAGTTAATGCCGCCCATAATTGCTTTTTGAAAAAAGCTTCACGGCGACCTTCATACGCTAAGGTGGATAATGCTGACACCACATTATAGCCGCCTGTGAACTTACCAAAATTCGTTTCTAAGCCCCACAAAGCAACAATAAAACGTGGCTGAACGTTATACTTATGACCAATTTCAGTTAATATTTCTTGGTGCTTCTTGTATAAGCTACGTGCTTTTTTAACTTTCCAACCCGGCACACGTTTAGGTAAATAAGTATCTAATGTTTCCACCTTTTCAGGCTGTTTTCGATCAGCAGCTACCGCGCGCTGATGAAATTTCACCTGAGCAAAACTTGTTTCTACCAAGCTCTGTTCAAACCCCTGCGCTAAGGCTTCTTTTTTTAATTGAGCGACATATTTCGCAAAGCCTTCTTCCGTTAATTCCTTCGCTTGCAAACCTTTTAAAGGGATTAAAGCACAAATAGAAACACATAAAAGCACTGCAATTCCATGATTAAATTTCATCAACTATTCTCCTTGTTGTTTTTGTTTGTCCATTTGTGCTTTATGTTGCTTTAATAAATCTTCTTTAGGGGGTGGTAACTGCAGGTAATAACCTTGCTCATCTAAACTAGCTTTCACCTTGTCCAAATCAGCAAACGCTAACTTTTCTTTAGTCGCTAAGTTAGTTAACGTCACTAACGTCGGCGTACCAAAAGTAAGCATTAATGCCTCAGGTACTACTGAGAAATCATCACGAGTTTTTACAAACAGGTAGGTTTGTTGTTTTTTGGCACTTTTATAAATGGCGCATAGCATAATGGAGACCTATGGAATAATTATTATCGTTAGTGAGTGTATGAATCATTAATATATCACGCACTCACCTTGATATGCGATACAATGACACAATAAATTACATTACTTTTTATTTCACTAATACTTAGGCAAACCAATGAAAGCACCTTTATACGATGAAATTCTCACCATTTGTCAACAGATCGCCAACGCCTCAGCGAAAGGTGACGATAGCGCGAGAGAAAATGCTTGTAAAGATTTACAAAAGCTCTGTGCAACGAACCAAAACTCGCCAAAAGATCACCCTTTGCAATGGGAAGCATTAGCCGATTTTACAGAAGATGGTGATCTCGCCATGGATATTTACGAAATTGCATTAGCAAGCGCTGATCAACTTAAACTACCAACATTTACAGCTTCCACTTACTTAGCTATGGCGCAAAGGCAACAAGAATTTGAAGAGGCTGATAAAGCCATTGAATACGCAAAAAAAGCTGAAACTGCTTGTCAAGATATTGATAATAAAGAGCTTAAGCAAGAGATAACCGACTTTCTAGCAAGCCTATAAACGTTATTTACGCTGTAAAGCCATTATCGACAAATGCTTGTAACGCTGAGCCCAATAGCTCATTTCGCCAACCGGTTAACAAATCAACGCTATATGCTGAATCACTTTCAGCATTAGCGGCTAATTCTCTAACTTTATTCAAATTAAACTGCCATGTTAAAAACTGATTAATTTGCTTTTTTGAAGCAAGGTTTTCTACGGCTAAGTTATGTTGTTCAGCTACACTATCTATAAAAGCCTTCATCTTTTTAAACGTTTGCTTGTATCCTGGATACTCATCTAAGCGCTTAATTTTTTCAGGGTAAATAGCTTCACTATCTAACGAAGCTTGCTTTAGCACCGAAAGCATTGCTTTGCCCTTATGCCGAA
Source organism: Colwellia sp. (assembly GCA_026196955.1). Taxonomy (GTDB): domain Bacteria; phylum Pseudomonadota; class Gammaproteobacteria; order Enterobacterales; family Alteromonadaceae; genus Colwellia. The sequence goes on from JAPHTO010000130.1 coordinate 10,350, forward strand.
TATCAAGTACCTCTGCACCATCAAGCTTATTCATCTCAGCTAAACTTTGTGGGTTACGTTGGGCAACAGCCATCAGCGTATGCTCTTTAACCACAAAGCCCAAAGGTAAATCTCGTTTTTTTGCTTGCTGATAACGCCATCTGGCTAAGTGTTTTAAGGTATTTAACTGCTTTGAATTTAAACGCCATGCAAGTTTAATATGACGATATAATTGGCTTTCATCGATGGGGGTGAATTTGCGATCAATTAACATCGCTGTTTCTTGTTTCGCATGCTCAAACCACCCTGCGGCTTCAATTTCAGCAACTAACTTAGGATAAAGAGTAAACAAATGCTCAACATCAGCACTAGCGTAATTTAATTGCTTCTGTGTTAACGGCCTTTTCATCCAATCAGTGCGAGATTCTGACTTATCGAGTTCAATCCCAGTAAAGTGCTCTACCATTGCAGCATAGCCCATTGACAAGCCATGCCCTAAAAAAGACATCATGATTTGGCTATCGATTAGATTAACGGGTTTACAATTAGCACTGGTTAAAAAGACTTCTAAGTCTTCCGAGCAGGCATGCAAAACTTTAGTGATAGCTTTATTCGTCAATAACTGCCAAAAAGGCGATAGATCATCAACCGCAATAGGGTCAATCAAGGCAAGTTGCTTACCATCAAAAACCTGCAATAACCCTAATTTAGGGTACAAGGTACGCGTGCGAACAAACTCAGTATCAATGGCTAAAACACTTGCTTTACTGTATTGCTGGCACAGTGCTTGTAAACTTATAGAATCTTCAACTAATTGATACTGCATAATTATTTCTGGCTTCTTTTTCTTGTTGCTTATTGATATCTATGATTAAGGTTGATAACTATCGGCTTATTACTACCTTCTCCGACGTCGTGTAGCTTGCTGACGTTGCTGTTGATGTTTTTTCACCGAGCGGCGAATACGGCGACTTTTCGCATTATCCATCGCTTTTTCATCAACTTTTACTTTTGATTGGGTTTCAGGTTTCAGCTGCACCAATTTACGGTAGTAGTTAACTTCTTTAAGCCCTAATTCTGTCCAACCACCTAAAGGCAGTTGACGCTGCATTTCCATATCACCATAACGCACACGAATTAATCGACTCACTTGTACTTCTTGGCTTTCCCATAAACGGCGCACTTCACGGTTGCGTCCTTCAGAGAGTACAACATGAAACCAATGGTTTCGCCCTTCACCGCCACGGTAAGTGATCTTTTGAAAACGCGCAGGGCCATCTTCAAGTTTGACGCCAGTACGCAAGGTTTGCAGCATGGCTTCATTAATATCACCAAAAACACGTACAGCGTACTCACGCTCCACTTTTTGTGATGGGTGCATTAATCGGTTTGCTAACTCACCATCAGTAGTAAATAACAACATACCTGAAGTATTAATATCTAAACGGCCAACAGCCACCCAACGACCCGTTTCTAGTGGTGGTAAGCGATCAAACACCGTCGGTCGACCTTCAGGATCTTTACGCGTACACATTTCCCCTTCAGGCTTGTTGTACATCAACACACGACAAATAGCTTCATCTTGCGCTGTTAACTTAACTTGGTGGCCATCAATACGGATCTGCTCACTTCCTTCGACTCTATCGCCTAAAAAAGCAGTTTTGCCATCAACACTAACTCGCCCTTGGCTGATCATAGCTTCTATTTCACGGCGAGATCCTTTACCTGCTCTGGCTAATACTTTTTGCAGTTTCTCAGAGTCTTTTATTGAAGATTTTTGAAAATCAACTTTTACCGGCTTCTCTTCAATTTTCTTGCCTTTGCCGTGGCTTGGCTTACTTTGGCCTTTTTTGACGGTTGATTTTTTGCCTGTTCCGCGACTGCCATACTTGTTGTTTTCAGGCTTACTGTCGCTAGCATTGCGTTTATTTTTAGATTTTTGATTGTCTTGTGACATGGTTTTTACTCGGTTACGTCAGTAGCAATTCCCTTGAAATTAACCTCTGACTCATTTACAAATTATTTTCGTTCACCACAAGGATGTGGTTTACTCAAAAGGAGAAGGATCACCCTCTCCGACTCGAATAACATTAATATCATCGTTAGAAAAATCCACCACTGTGGTTGGATGTTCGCCTAAATGACCACCATTAATAATTAAATCAACTTGGTGTTCTAATATGTCACGAATATGCTCAGGATCGTATTCAGCCATGCTTTCACCTGGCATAATCAAACTAGTAGACATTATAGGCTCAGCTAGCTCGGCCAACAAGGCTTGGCAAATATTATTATCTGGCACTCGAATACCAATCGTTTTCTTTTTAGGGTTAAGTAGGCGTTTAGGGACTTCTTTAGAGCCTTTAAAGATGAAAGTGTACGCGCCTGGTGTATTGGCTTTCAACAAACGATAAGCACTATTATCCACGCGGGTATATTCAGAAAGTTGCGATAAGTCCTGACAAACCAAGGTAAAGTTATGCTCTTTGTCAATATTTCGGATTTGGCAAATTCGCTCTAACGCTTTTTTATCGCCTAAATGGCAGCCTAATGCATAGCCAGAATCGGTAGGATAAACAATAACACCACCTTGATTAATGATGGCCACCGCTTGTTTCATCAAGCGTCCTTGTGGGTTATCAGGGTGTACATAAAAAAACTGACTCATAAAGTTTCCTATCGATATTAGTTTGACAGCAAGGCTTTTTAAAAAGCACCTACTGACCTTTTACGACCATAATGCCCAAATGGGTTTTGCACCCTCTGGTAAGGTTAAATTTCGCCCCAAATCTGACCATTTATTGGGGTGGTGAAAATCAGAGCCTAACGATGCGTGCAAATCATATTCTAAACAATAGTTTAGCATTGTTTGACGCTGTTGGGGATTCATTTGAGGTAAAACGACTTCTAAGGCATCGCCATTATTTTCTTGAAAGTGAACAATCAGGCGTCTGAGCCACTTTGCAGATAAGTCGTAACGAATTGGATGTGCCATCACCGCAGTGCCACCAGCAGCATGTATTGCTTCAACAGCTTGCTCAATAGAGCACCAATTAGGTTTTACGTAAGCCCGTTGAATATTACGTCCTTTTTTGCCTAAATATTGGTCGAAGGCTTTTTGCATAGTACTCACATGTCCTTGCTGATATAAAACCTTGGCAAAATGAGCACGCGTAATTGAGCCATCACCAGCGAGGTGTTTAGCATCATTATAGGCATCAGGAAAACCACACTTAGCTAGCTTTTCCCCTATGGTAATAGCACGGTCTTCTCGAGCCTGTTGCTGCTCAGCAATGAGTTTCACTATTGCATCATGTTTGACATCAATATTTAAGCCAACAATATGAATTTCAAACCCTTGCCAAGCAGTCGAAATTTCGATGCCTGAGATTAATTTAATTGGAATATTTTTTTCCAATATATACTCTTGGGCTATATCAAAACCCGCCACAGTATCGTGATCTGTGATTGCTAAAACGGCTATTTGATAATTAACCGCCCTATCTATCAAGGTTTGCGGCGACAAGCCACCATCAGAGCATTGCGTATGACTATGCAAATCAATTCGGCCATGAGAAAAGTTGTCAGTTTTATTAATACACAAGGGAAAATCAGTGGTTGACAGCAACGCCATAATAAGGTCTTCTATAGGGACTTTCTTGTGGGTAGATTTTCGTTATCAAATTTTGACTAATATCGAGGCACTACAAAATATTCCACAAGTTTACTTGATAAGAGCATGACAATGATACTAGCAAAGCAATTTAATTTAACACAATACCAACGTCGTTGGTGGTGGCATAACTCTACTTAAGTGGGTTGTGATAATTGCGCGTATCTCGTTTAAAGCTTTAAAAAGCTAAAGCAGATCAAAAACAAAATTCAAAAACCCGCTAAGCTAAGCGGGTTTTTACTTTTTAAAATAACGAACTTTTGCTAAAAAGAGTGACAATGTAATGAACAAAACAAGAACATGGTTTCTTTGGTGGCTACAGCCAATTTATGCCGGATGACAATTTTTTAATTTATTAATTTCAAGAAGACCACCATGATAAAAAACAACCAAAGTACAGCAAATGTATGTACCTTAACGGATAGCGCTAACTACCAAAGCGATCCTTTAAGTGTTTACCAATTACTTTGCCATAATAAAGAAAACAACCTGCTGCTAGAGTCGGCAGAAATTGATCAAAAACATTTATTAAAAAGCTTATTATTAACTGATGCTGCCGTGAAAATAACCTGTAATGGCAATACAGTTACCTTCACGGCTTTAACATTAAATGGTCAAGCAGCATTGCACTTTGCTAAAAGCCAGTTACAAGAAAATGCCACTTTAACCTTATCTAATGATAATCAACAATTAACCGCTATCTTCAATAACATTCCCGCTGAGCTTGATGAAAAAGCACGGTTAATGGCGATTAACCCCTTTGAAAGCTTGCGTTTATTTAAACGTATAGAAAATAGTGATAATCATCCTTTTGCCATTTTCTTAGGTGGCGCATTTGCCTTTGATATGATCAGTATCAGTGAGTCATTGCCCGATGTCCCTGATGGTGAAAATACTTGTCCTGACTTTGTTTATTATTTAGCTGAAACCCTAGTTGTTATTGATCATGAAGCGCAAAGTAGCGAGGTTATTGCGAATATTTTCTCTTGCTCAACGGATAAAGAAAGCCTAAATCAAGCAGCAGTTCAACAACAACTTATTGAACGTATTGCCGAAATCAAGCAGCTTCTATCAACAAATATCACCACTGAACAAGTTGCGTCATTGATTACACATCAACAGGTAAACTCATCCAAGCCGTCAACCGTTTCGGTGGATATTAGTGATGAACAGTTTTGTCACAATGTCGAGCAATTAAAAGAAAATATTCGCGCTGGCGATATTTTTCAAGTTGTGCCTTCTCGCACTTTCTCTCTGCCCTGCTTTAATAGCATAACCGCCTATCAAGCATTAAAACTAAGTAACCCAAGTCCTTACATGTTTTATCTTAAAGATAGCGACTTTTGCATGTTTGGCGCCTCACCTGAGTCAGCAATAAAGTATCAGCAAAATTCCCATGAAGGAAAGCGGCAAGTCGAAATTTACCCTATAGCCGGCACACGCCCACGGGGTTTCAATAAAGACGGCAGCATCTCTTTAGATTTAGACTCGCGCATTGAGTTGGAATTAAGACAAGATAAAAAAGAGTCGGCTGAGCATATAATGCTCGTTGATTTAGCACGAAACGATATCGCTCGTGTATGTAAGCCTGGCACGCGTCATGTTGCTGATTTATTAAAAGTAGATCGCTATTCTCACGTGATGCATTTAGTTTCGCGCGTTTGTGGCACTTTACTCGAAGAATTAGACGCCCTCCATGCTTATCAAGCTTGTATGAATATGGGCACACTTTCCGGCGCGCCAAAAGTTAAAGCAACATCATTAATTAGAGAGATTGAAGGAAAGCGTCGTGGCAGCTATGGCGGCGCAGTCGGTTATTTAACGGGTGAAGGAGAAATGGATACCTGCATTGTCATTCGCTCAGCCTTTGTTAGAGATAACATCGCACAAGTTCAAGCAGGTGCTGGCGTTGTTTATGACTCAATTCCACAAGCTGAAGCAGATGAAACCAAACAAAAAGCACAAGCGGTGATTAGTGCCATACTGTCTGCTAACAAGGGAGCACACTAATGCGTAATAGTAAGTCATCAGCCAATACAAAATTATTTATGCTCGATAATCTAGACTCCTTTACTTATAACCTCGTCGATGAGTTTCAATGTTTAGGCTTTGAGCCAACAGTATATCGAAACACACTTTCAGCTGATTTTATTTATAACAAAATGCGTGAACATGCTGAAAATACCGGCGAAAAAATCATTTTAGTATTATCACCTGGGCCAGGTGAGCCTAAAAATGCAGGCTGCTTAATGGCATTAATTAACCTGTGTGCCGGTAAAATACCTATGTTAGGCATCTGTTTAGGTCATCAAGCCTTAATTGAGCACTATGGTGGCACTGTTGGTCGCGCTGATGAAATCGTTCATGGTAAAGCATCGCCAATAAATCATTGTGGTAGTGGCGCTTTTATCAATATTCAAAACCCATTACCTGTTGCGCGATACCACTCATTAGTTGGTATAAATGTTCCTGATTCTTTGGATGTTATTGCAGATTATAACAATATGCCCATGGCTATTTGCCAAAAAAGTGATGCTGTTTTAGCGTATCAATTTCACCCTGAATCTATTTTAACCACGTTTGGCGCAACACTATTAGCGCAAAGCTTTGATTATTTGCTGACTTTAAGCGAACACTTAACTTTTGACCTTTTATCAAATAACAAGAGCCAAGGAGCTTCACATGACTAATACATTAGCTCAGTTAGTTGAAAAGCAAAATCTTTCTCAACAAGAAACCGAACAATTTTTCAAACAAGTACTTAAGGGGGATATTGAGCCAGCATTATTAGCCAGCGTGCTCACCGCCTTAAAAGTTAAAGGGGAAACCCCTGCAGAAATCGCTGGTGCTGCTGTGGCTATTCGCGGTGCTGCTACGCCTTTCCCTGAGACTAACTACCCTGTAGCCGATTGCGTTGGCACCGGTGGCGACGGTGCTAACACCATAAATATTTCCACTACGGCTGCCATACTGAGTGCCGCTTGTGGTTTAAAAATGGCAAAACATGGTAATCGTAGTGTGTCTAGCATGTCTGGCTCAGCTGATTTGCTCGAAGCGTTTGGCGTAAACTTAACTATGTCACCAACCACCGCAAAAAACTGCCTAGATAAAGCCAATTTATGCTTTTTATTTGCACCTGCTTATCACAGCGGTTTTAAACATGCGGGTCCGGTGAGAAAAGCCATGGGCATACGCACCATGTTCAATATCTTAGGCCCCTTAGTTAATCCCGCAGCGCCAAACATTATGCTGTTGGGTGTCTATACACCTGAGCTACTAAAACCTATTGCCCATGCTTTACAACTTACTGGTGTTTCCCGCGCTTTTGTCGTGCACGGTAGTGGTTTAGATGAAATAGCGTTACACGGTGATACACAAGCCATCGAAATTAAAGACGGTGAATTAATAGAGCGCACCATTTCACCACAAGATTTTGGCTTAAAAAATTACAGCCTTGACGATATAAAAGGTGGTTCGCCACAAGAAAATGCCGATATCATCAAAGCAATATTATCGGGCGATGGTCAAGAAGCTCATAACGCGGCAGTGATCATTAACTGTGCCGCTTTACTCTACTTGCACGATAAAGCCAATGATCTAGCCACGGCGGCACAGCTTGCCAGTGAAGTCCTTAACAGTGGCAAAGGCTTAGCAACGTTAGAGCAGCTTGTTGCTCTTTCAAATAAGGAGTGCAAATAAGCATGGCCAACATATTAGATGAAATCGTAGCAAATAGACGAATCGAAATAGATGCACTTAAAAAAAGCAAACCACTAGCAAGTTTCGTTGATGGATTATCACCAACAACCAAAGATATGTACGCGGCTTTAACCCGAACAGACGAAAAGCCAGAAGCAGGCTTTATTTTAGAATGTAAAAAAGCATCACCATCAAAAGGGTTAATTCGCCCTGATTTCGATGTTAAAGCTATTTGCCAAACCTACGATAAGTATGCTGCTGCTATTTCAGTTCTGACCGATGAAAAATATTTCCAAGGTGACTTTGATTACTTAAAGCTAGTCACTGAGACAGTATCATGCCCCGTATTAAACAAAGATTTTTTCATTGATACTTATCAAGTACATTTAGCCCGTTATTATGGAGCAGACGCTATTTTATTGATGCTCAGCGTTTTATCTGATGAAGAGTACCTTGAACTTGCTGAAGTTGCAGAGCACTATAATCTAGCGATTTTGACGGAAATATCAACCGCAGAAGAGCGAGATCGCGCCGTTAAATTAAACGCTAAAATGATCGGCATTAACAACCGTAATTTACGCGATTTAAGTACCGATATTGCCCGCACTTTTGATTTTGCCCCAACCTTGCCTGATGACAGGATCATCATTTCAGAGTCTGGTATCTATAATAATGCCCAAGTACGAGAATTAGCCCCTGCTGTTGATGGCTTCCTCGTTGGCAGCTCATTAATGGCCATGGATAATAATACTTATAACGATATTGATTTGGCTTGTCGTAAGCTTATTTTTGGCAATAATAAAGTATGTGGTTTAACAGCCCCTGAATATGCTATTGCCGCTGCGGAATCTGGTGCTCGTTATGGTGGTTTAATTTTTGCTGAAAAATCACCGCGCTGCATAACTAAAGAGCTAGCTTTAAACATAGTCACAGCTAAACCACAGCTAGAATATGTTGGTGTATTTGTTAACCACAAACGTACTGATATCATTGATTTAGTGAAAAGCTTACAACTTACTGCTGTGCAATTACATGGCAATGAAGACGAAGATTATATAACAGCACTAAAATTACAATTAACCGCTAACAAGTGTAAAAACTGTGAAGTTTGGCAAGCTTCCCCTGTTACCAACGAGGTGCCCGAGCTAAGCGATAAGGTTGACCATCATGTACTTGACGGTAAATCACCCGGCTCAGGCCAAGCCTTTGACTGGCAAACGTTAGCCGTCAGTAAGCAAGATTTATCAAGCAGCCTTTTAGCTGGAGGGTTAAATAGTGACAATATCAATTTAGCCTTAACACAATTAACAAATTTAGATTTATTTGGTTTAGATCTCAACTCAGGTGTTGAGACCAGTCCAGGTATAAAATCTAGCGAAAAACTTAACCAAGTTTTTGCGCAAATAAGGAACTATTAGACAATGAACAATACAATTAAAGAAACGTTACCTGCCTATTTCGGCGAATTTGGCGGTATGTTTGTCGGTGAACTACTCGTTCCTGCTTTAGAGCAGTTAGAGCAAGCCTTTATCGAGTCACAAACTGATGAAGCATTTTTAACTGAGTTTAATGACTTACTCACTAAGTATGCTGGTCGTCCAACACCACTTACCTGTTGTCGTAACATAGTTAAAAATCCGTTAGCAAAAATTTACTTAAAGCGTGAAGACTTATTGCACGGTGGCGCGCATAAAACCAATCAAGTATTAGGCCAAGCATTACTTGCTAAGCGCATGGGTAAAACTGAGATCATTGCCGAAACAGGCGCTGGCCAACATGGTGTAGCTACAGCTATTGCCTGTTCGTTGCTGGGCCTTAAATGTAAAGTTTACATGGGCGCCGTTGATTGTCAGCGTCAGCAACCTAATGTATTTCGCATGAAGCTTATGGGGGCAGAAGTTATTCCTGTTACGGCTGGCTCAGGCACATTAAAAGATGCGGTTAATGAAGCCTTACGTGATTGGTCAGCCAATTATGAAAATGCCCATTACTTATTAGGCACAGCCGCAGGCCCACATCCCTTCCCAACCATAGTGCGAGAGTTTCAAAAAATGATCGGCGAAGAAGCAAAAGCGCAGTTTTTAGTCGAAGAAGGTCGACTGCCGGATTATGTGATTGCCGCTGTTGGCGGTGGCTCAAATGCAATTGGCATGTTCAATGATTTCATACCGCATGAGGAAGTAAAGCTTATTGGCGTAGAGGCCGGCGGTAAAGGCATAGATACCGACCAACATGGCGCCACTTTAGTGGCGGGTAGCAAAGGCATGTTACACGGTAATTACACCTACATAATGCAAGATAAATACGGTCAAATTGAAGAATCTTACTCTATTTCTGCGGGCCTTGATTATCCCGCTGTCGGTCCACAGCATGCCTTCTTAAAAGAAACTGGGCGCGCTCAATATGTACCAATTAATGATGATGAAGCCTTAGATGCCTTTCAAACCTTAGCACAAAGTGAAGGCATAATTCCTGCGCTGGAATCCTCTCATGCCTTAGCTCAAGCGCTAAAAATGGCAGAAACTGTTACCACAGAAACCATCTACCTAGTTAACTTATCTGGTCGAGGCGATAAAGATCTGGCGCATGTACACGCGGTATTACACCCAAATGAACAAAATAGTGAAGCAACAAACGTTAAGCACAGAGGAGAGGCATAATGGCACAAGCAACTAGCGCACAACAAGCAGGTTATCGTTACCAGCAAGCTTTTGCCGAATTGGCGTCAAAAGATGAAAAAGCTTTCATCCCCTTTGTGACTATTGGCGACCCTAATGCTGAACAATCACTTAAAGTGATTAAAGCGTTAATTGATGCTGGCGCCGATGCACTTGAACTAGGCATTCCTTTTTCAGATCCAAGTGCCGACGGTGTTACTATCCAAATGGCTGGCTTAAGAGCATTAAACTCAGGCATGAATACAGATATTTGCATCGATATATTAGCTAAAGTTCGTGAATATGCACCTAACATTCCTATTGGCTTATTACTCTATGGCAACTTAGTTTTTGCTCGTGGTATAGATAACTTCTACCATGATATGGCACAAGCTGGAGTTGATTCAGTATTAATCGCTGATATACCTATCCGTGAAAGCTTACCTTTTAGAGAAGCGGCGTTAAAACACGGTATTGCGCCAATCTTTATTGCGCCACCAAATGCAAGCGATGAGACTTTACGTGAAGTATCATCATACAGCCGAGGCTATACCTATGTACTTAGCCGCGCAGGTGTCACTGGCGTAGATGTTATTGAAGATAAATCACCACAAAGCTCACCGGCTAAAGCATTGATCACTACATTAAATAACTACCATGCGGCGCCACCTGTATTAGGTTTTGGTATTTCAGCACCACAACAAGTCAAAGATGCGCTAGCGGCAGGTGCTAGCGGCGCAATAAGTGGCTCAGCGGTAGTGAAAATTATTGAAGATAATTTAAGCAACGATGAAAAAATGCTCTCTGAATTAACCGCTTTTGTAATCAAGATGAAAGCAGCAACAAAATAAAACCCATTTAATTAATTAAATGAAATTGATAAAGGTTTTATCTTTCAATAAATAGCTAACAACAAACCATGTTGTTAGCTATTTTTATCAATAAAGCTTTAGAGCCTTATCATTTTTATTGACAGTATGACCACCGACAGTGTCAATAACACAAAAACTAGTGCTAACAAATTTTCAAACCATTGGTTAAGTTTATTTTTTATTCGTTGCAAAAAGGTAAGCTTGGTATGTTCATTACTTTGTGGTTGTACAAAAACGCTTATCATCAAATTCAACAAAGCGACCCAAACTAAGGCAAGCAGGTTAAGCATTGTTGTTGAGTCGCTTAGCTGACTTGTCGACGGTAAATAAAGCAGTCTATACCCCATATTTCCTACGAGTAAGACAGCAATAACATAAAGAAACTTGCGGTAAGGTTGCAATCGCGGCGCTAGCTTGGCTATACATGCAATCACTTAAAGATACTGCCAAATAGTTTTATTCATTAAGCCAGTCAACTGCTTGTTGGTGCTCTTCAAAAAACTCTACTTCACCTGAAATAAACCATGAGCCAATATTAGCGATTATTGCCTGCCAATTTTTATTGCCGTAAATAGCAATCTTTTCAAATTCGCTGCCATGCTTTAAGCCTAGCTTAAAATCATCCCACGCAGCTCGTAACTCCCAACCTTGCATTTCAGTCACATCAAAAAGAGCTTTGATTTTTGCTGTAGGTACTTCCTTCATTGCCGCATCAATCATAGGGGTGATCACTTGATAATCTTCGTGGGTTAACTTGCCAATAGCTTTTAATGATAAAAAGAAGTTACTTCCTACTCGTTCAATGCCAATAGATAGTCCATGTCTCACTGTACTCATGCTGTACTCCTCACTTAACTAGACTTGGTTTATTTAAAGTGAAAGCCCTTTATTAGTCAATAGATAAGCTAAAAATTAGACATAAAAAAATGCAGCTCTAAGAGCTGCATTTTTATAACTAGCTTTGTGCATCCTGCACTATATTCAGTGTTCTCATTTCATCCATTAAAAACTGTCCTTAGCTATTTCTTTAAAAAGAAATCCCCATGAGTAAATCCGTACTCTTCGTCCTTAATATCATCCTTAACACCTTCATCCATAAAGAAAAATAATCCTAAAATTGCCTCCTAGACATTATCTTCCTGATCTCAACCATCCATAATTGAGTCACATCCTTGTTTTTATCATCCTATAGTGAGTCCCTCACTTAAACTTATTCCCTAAGTCTCCTTCAAAGAGCTTCATGCTCTGTGCCTTCCTGACATGATTAATATTACACCTAAAAACATAATTTCGAAGCTTGTTAAAATTTATTTTCAACTGAAACAAATTTGCAACAATTGAATTTCAAACTTACCCTATAAAAAACAATGAGTTAAATTGAGATAGTGTTAAATACAGTCTTTTATTAACAATATCTCCTACGTGCTTGTGAGACATGTCTTACAAAATATTAGGTCAAAAGGCTATTAGGATGATTTGCTCGGATAACGCACTATTAGTCTTTTGTTATAAGCCAAATAGCATGTAAGATTCCGGGGATATAAAAAAATAGACATAAGATGATATTGATAATTAAATCTTTTCCTACGCCACTTTTTAAAAACACGGCTACTGGGGGTAATAGTAGCGCGATAATTATATGTACAAGTTTATTCATAATCATTCTCCAGTTTTTCATTTTATAGTTATACAAAGGATGAGATAAATATTGAGTTTATTTATTACGATAACACACCATCAAAGCACCAGATACTTGACCCACGGTGACATCTTTAACAAATTGGTAATTGGCTTCTTCAAAGAAGCGTCTAAACTTTCCTGAGGTAGCATAAACAGCAACACCTTGACTATTTTCATGCTCTTCAAGCACAGTATTCACAGCTGCCATGAGATACTGACCAAAACCATGTTGCTGGTGTAAAGGGTGAATAGCAATAAAGGAAAGCATATGAAATTTTTCTAGGGGTACTGCGGCAATGACTTTCTGTTCTTTTTCTATCATTTGTTTAGTACTAAAATACCCTGCGCTGAGCAACATTTTAAGGCGCCAATGCCAAAATCGCTCACTGGCGACACTATCATCAGGACTATTTAAACAGGCGACGCCTACCATAGAATCACCCAAGTACAAGCCGACCATAGGTTGCTTTGCCTGCCAAAATGAGGTTAATTCTTCTCGAATTGAAGCTCTGAGTCGTTGCTCATAACCTTCTTTTTTACTATTAAAAATATCAAGAAAAACAGGATCATCATGATAAGCCTGAAACAACAAAGATGCCGCAAGTTTTAACTCTTCAGCACTAAGATAAGTAGCTCTAATATCAAGGTCACTTTCTGTTGCAACAGCATCAGACATACAGTTCTCCAAATTGGTCTTATACCTAAACATAAATGAAGGTAATTTAAACGAACCTTTACCTTAACAGTTTTTTAAAAACGAGGTCAAACAGAAAGGGTTCGTAGCAAGTTTTAAGGTTTTCAATATACTAAAGAAAAAAAAAGCTGACATAACGCTATGTCATGTCAGCCTTTATACGGTTCAAGTACAATATTTATACTTTCACTATCGCTTGATAAATATGAGCCAGCTATTAAGCGAGGTGGCTAATTAGCGGTTATTTTTTTATAGTCTCCGCCATTACCTGTTTGAACTAATTCACCATTAACAAACTCTAAAAAAGTACATTCGTCCTTAGTGGTTAAGCCGTCTTTATGTTTGCGTTGTGTACGATAATACAAAACGCGTACTGTTTTATCATCAACAGTATAGGCTTCAGAAAAGTCTGAAACACCAAGTTTTTCTTGTATATCTGCAAAGCTAGAGCTCAATTGCACACTTTCAAGTTTTTTACGGTTTTTATAACTTCTATCTTCATGACTTGAGCCAAAACTGTGCTCAACGCCATCATCATTTACTGAAATAACACAGCCAGATAAGGTTAGTGTTAAAGGGGCAGCTACAAGTAAAGCAAGTAGTGATTTTTTCATTTTCAACTCCATATGGGTACTTTATAATTTGCAAAAATATATCAGTAAAAGAAAAGCAAAAATTAAACCAATATATAAAAATCATTTAACATATTGAATTCTATATAAATATTAAAAGATGATTATTTTAGCAGAAGACATTGATAGCAATATCCACTAAAATATAGTTAGTTTTACAAGGAGTTAATCAAAATGACAATTAACGATGAAATATTAACCATAGCTAATCAAATTGCGAACAGTGGCAATAAACCCACGGTTGCTTTGATCAAAGCAAGATTAAAGAAAAGTGTCCCTTTACCGATACTTATATCAACATTAAAAGGCTGGCAGCATGAGCCATCTTTTATCGCTTTGCCGCAAACAAATGAAGAACTAGCTAATGAATCAAATACTGATGTTTCAGAAGCAGGTTCATTAAGAGAGCTGCTTAATGAAGAGTTAGGCCAAATGAAGCAAGAAATTGCTGAATTGAAAAAGCTAATACATGAACTGGTAGCACAACAAAAGAAACCTTCTTAATATCATTTTACAACAGGGGTTAGTTGCGCGATAAATTCAGCAATGGAATCGCTAATCTTTTTATGTGGCTTGCACCCAACTTGTTCTACCCATACCTCACCACTATTATTTGCAATAGAAATAATAGTGTCTTCTTCATCTGTTACGGCAAAGAAAATAGTTTCTTCTTGCTTTAACCTTTGCTTCATTAAAATATGACCGATGATATTTTCCTGCAAACGTTGAAAATCGTCACTGTTCCAAGCAAAAAGTAGTGTTAATTCTCCTTCATGACATTTAGCCTCAAGGCTCTCACTATAAAGTGTTGTGAAGTAGGTTTTAATATCCTCATGCAAGGTTAAATTTAGTGCTGACTCGACATTATCAAAACTTAATTGCTGATCATCAATAATGCTTGGCTGCCAAAAAACATTGCCTTTGTCCGCAGTGCCTGCTTGCTCACATGGAGAAGGCCATTGCTCATCTTGCTCTATTTGAGGCAAGTTACCATGACTGTCTTTATAACTAGTAATAAACTGCTCTGCAAAATGTTGCAGCGTTTTCGATAAATGATTTTTAACGCTAAGAGAATTTGATGATGTCATCTAACACTAAGATCCTTTAAAATAGCCAAAAAAGTATTTCCTCTTACATGGCAAAAGAAAAATTATGGCAACTTACCAAAACGCAAAAGCACTGAATAAACTCACGCTTGGTAAAACCACCGAATATTGCAGTGAATATAACCCAGATTTACTTCAAGGGGTACCAAGAAGCTTAAATAGAGATGATTTAGCACTGATGAGTGATAACTTACCCTTTATTGGAGAAGATGTTTGGTATGGTTACGAGTTATCATGGTTAAATACTCAAGGTAAGCCTGTTGTCGCAGTGGCAGAGTTTCGCTTCGCCTGTACCAGCCCAAATATCGTAGAATCAAAGTCGTTTAAACTTTATTTAAATAGCTTTAACCAGAGTCAATTTATAAATGCTGAGGCGGTAGAGAAACTGCTAACAAAAGATTTATCAGCTATCGCAGGCGTAACAGCAAAGGTTAGGTTATTCGATGTTGAGCAGTGCGATGCCTTAGCAATTAAACGACCAACGCAAGATACTCTTTGTATCGATCATCAAGATATCACTATTGAAAACTATCAGTTCTCTGCTGAGTTATTAGCAGATGCGCAACAACCAAATAATCAGGATGAGATAGTAAACGAGAAGTTAGTCAGTCACTTATTAAAGTCAAATTGCTTGATCACCAACCAACCTGATTGGGCGAGTGTTTATATTGACTATAAAGGTAAACCGATAAACCATGCCCTACTTTTAAAATATCTGATTTCATTTCGTCAACACAATGAGTTTCACGAGCAATGTGTTGAAAGAATTTTTTGCGATCTTAACAAGTATTGCCAGTTAGATGAGCTTACTATTTTTGCTCGCTATACGCGCCGTGGTGGTTTAGATATAAACCCGTTTAGGAGCACTCATCTAAGTAGTGCTCCCTACGGAAGAACGTTGAGACAGTAAAAACTACCCCTGACTAGCAGCTAATGCTTGGTCAAGATCAGCAATGATATCGTCAATATGCTCTATACCAATAGACAAACGTACCATCTCCTTGCTTACTCCTGCTTTGGCTAACTCTTGCGCATTAAGTTGTCGGTGAGTCGTCGAAGCAGGATGACATGCTAATGATTTAGCATCACCAATATTGACTAGGCGCACAATTAAGTTCAGCGCATCGATAAATTTAGCCCCTGCCTGCTCACCACCTTTAATACCAAAACTTAAGATGCCGCTGCTCCCTTGAGGTAAGTATTTTTGCGCTAGGGCATAATCGCTTGACGTTTCTAAGCCAGAGTAATTAACCCAAGAGACATTGTCGTGTTGAGCTAAATACTGCGCTACACGCTGACTATTGAAGCAATGGCGCTCCATTCGAAGTGGTAGTGTTTCAATGCCTTGTAAAATCAAAAATACATTCATCGGGGAGATAGCAGCGCCCATATTTCTTAGCGGAACTACCCGCGCTCTAGCAATAAAAGCGGCTGCGCCAAACGTTTCCGTGTAACTTACACCATGATAAGACGGATCTGGCAAATTTAATTGCGCAAAACGCGCTTTGTTTTCACTCCAAGGAAAATTACCTGAATCAACAATAATGCCGCCAATAGACGTACCGTGACCACCAATATATTTAGTTAAAGAGTGCACGACAATATCAGCACCATGCTCAAACGGGCGACACAATGCAGGACTAGCAACGGTATTATCAACAACTAACGGCACACCATGCTTATGGGCAATTTCTGCCATTTTTTCTAAGTCAGCGATATTGCCTGATGGGTTACCAATAGTTTCACAAAAAACGGCTTTGGTATTTTCATCAATTAAGCTTTCTAATGCCGCAAAATCATCATGACTTGCAAATCTCACTTCAATACCCTGTTGTGGCAAAGTATGGGCAAATAAATTATAAGTGCCACCATATAATTTATTGATGCTAACTATATTGTCGCCAACTTTAGCTAAGGTTTGAATAGTCGCGGTTATTGCTGCCATACCAGAGGCAAGCGCTAACGCAGCAATACCACCTTCAAGCTCAGCAACTCTTTGCTCTAACACGGCCTGAGTTGGGTTGCCAATGCGAGTATAAATATTACCTTCAACTTTTAAGTCAAAAAGATCCGCACCATGTTGAGTGTCATCAAAAGCATAACTCGTGGTTTGATATATAGGAACAGCAACGGCCTTGCTGGTTTGCTCTGGCGTATAGCCACCGTGAATGGCTGTGGTTTCTTTGCGCATAATAATGTCCAAGGTAAGTAAATAACTCATCTTAGCCAATAACACACAAAATCAATAAGATAAAAAAATGCTTGAGCTAACTTATTTGGTTATATAGCCAAAAAAGCTAGCTCACCTCTAAAAAATTATTTACCTTTCTTTTTTGGAAAATCGATACCTGTCCACTGCTTGAAGAATGCTTGTTGTGTTTTTGTCGCATTTTTCATTGGCACAATTTTCAATTTATTTTTAGGTTTTTCACCAAGAATAATCATACGTGTAACTAACTCATCACGACGGAAAAATGTAACACTCATACGACTTTTAGGCTTAAAGTTTTTCATACGCGCTGTTAAATCTTTATCGCTCATACGCAAACCATCAACCGCAACAATTACATCTTCAATGGTCAATCCAGCTTGCCAAGCTGGGCTATTTTTCTCCACACTGACAATCTGTAAACCATTAGTCACTGGCTTGGTTGTAAGTCCTGCCCAAGCTTGCTGCTTAATTTCTTTCTCATCTCCGTAGGACATTTCCAAACCCGCCTTGGCGAGTAACTTAGCAAAATCTACCTCAGCATAACCATGCACATTTTCTTGCCACCAACTAGCATAATCATCATTAGTGACTTCTTTTAACACGGCGAGCAAATCATCTTCATCAAAGCTTTTAGGGATTTTATAGTTTTGATACAAGATGTTATGAACGTCACGATAACTTTTTTCAAGTTTTGTTTTTTCAATAATTGAAAAATCTAACAACCAAGAAACTAAAAAGCCTTCAGAATAGATATTAACGCTGTGGTTTTTATCGTAATCACCGCCCTCCTCCAACCATTTATCAAAACTTCCCTGTGCAATCGTTTGACTTTGTCTACCGGGTTTATGCAAATAACCAGTAATACGTTTTGCGAGGCTTTCTAAAAACTCTTTGCTCGACATTAACTCACCGCGCAATAATAAATGATTTTGCAAGTAACTGGTTGAACCTTCACTTAACCAAAGTAATGTAGAGTAATTCTCTTGCTGATAATTATATGGAACTAGCCCTTTAGGACGATATTGTTTTACATTCCAAGTATGAACAAATTCATGAGCGGCCGTTGAGATAAACCTTAAGTAATCTTTTCTGTCTGAAAATTTAAAACGTGAGGTTTGAATAATGGTTGAATTTAAGTGCTCTGTAGCCCCTCTAGCACCACTGGTTGCATGCACCATAAACACATACCGTTTAAAAGGATAATCTTGCCAAATATGCTTGCTTTGCTTAACTAAAACCTTTAAATCAGCCAGCATTTTTGCGCTGTCATAATTGCCCTTCCCCCAAATAACTAGCTCATAGTCGAGTCCTTCAACAGTAAACTTATGATGCTCGTTAATACCTGTTTCTATTGGAGAGTCGACCAATACATCATAATTTTTAGCGATGAATTGGTGACTGTTATCGCCTGCGTCTAAACCTGAAACACTGCGCCAAGTAGCTGGAACAGCTAAATCAATCACATAGTTATGATCACGGGTAATATCGCTATACATCACCACTGTCGATGCATCGATAAAGGCATGGCTATCATCAATATGCCTAGTTCGTTGACCTAATTGGTTAGCATACACTTGGTAACTAATGATGACCTGTTTATGCAGGGTATCACTCACTTGCCAACTATCTTTGTTCACTTTTTCCCAAGGTAATTTATTGCCTTTACCATCAACGGCAGAAAAATCACGAATGCCATTGGCGAGGTTTATTATTTCATAACGACCTGTTCGCCATGTAGGTAATTGAAATACCGCTTTTTGTTCGGCATAATTATCATAAGTCAATGTTATCTTTGCATAATGATGTTGAGGCTCCTCAATGCTGATAGCAACTGAAACTCGGGATTCAGCAATCGCTAATGAACTCACAAAAAACGATGCAACAATACTTAATAATGGCAAAATAAAACGCGATATTTTAGTCATCTTTAACTAAACTTCCTTTAGAAAAATTAATTGGGTTGCTATAGTTTACCCAGTTAGCGTAATTTATACCAAGATAGTTTGATGTAGGTAAAAAAAAGCAAAAAAATTGGGGTATTTTTGACAATACTAACTAACAATAGCTTTAATTATGTTGTAAGTTACTCTAGAAGGTTGCGGAGGCACGTTTCTTTCTACAGAAAATTATCGAATAAGGATTTGCATTTTATATGAATACCAAAACTGTTGCTGCTGATCAGATGAAAGCGTTAAAAAGCAAGCTTAATGCGGCAATAGAATCTAGGGCATCGCTTGAAGAAGACTTTACAGCGCAATCAAGTATGCTTATTCAGTTTATTAACAAATTATCTCATGTTTCAAAGGGATTAAACTTAGAGTTAGATAATCGCTTGGCTCAACTAAGAGCATTACTAAGCAAGTCTGCGCCAATCTCTGAAATTGAAAATAAAATCGCTGAAATTTCTAAGCTATTACAACGTCATGCTATTACGAATGAGCAAAGCATAACCAAGGCTCATCAACAATTTAAAGAGGCAGGAAAAAGCTTACAAAAAATTAATGGCCTTTCCGATGATCTTCGCCGGAAATTACGTTCATTATTAAATGAATCCCAGAGTACTAAAGATAATCTTGCCCAATATATTCCCCTATTTTCTCAACTGTTAGAGTTTTATGATTTTTCTCTAAAATCTAAAAGTGACATCCCTAAAGGGGGCTTGCTTGGCGCTCAACAAAAAAACACTCCCGAAGCTGGAGCAGGCACTAATAAGGATGAAAACACTCAGGTTAATGCTTTATTAATCGAAAAAATAACGGCTTGTTTGAGTAAGTTACAGCTATCAACACAGCACACAAAAGAACTGCTAGCACTGAATAAAAAGCTTGTTAACGATAAGTCTAGTGACGATGTATTACAGCATTTTATCGAAATTTTTGATGTTATTGTTGCTGACTTACGTGACGAGCGTGATAGCGCCAAAACTTTTTTAACAACCCTGAGTGATACGTTAACAACAGTACAAAGCGCCGTTAAAAAGACATTAGTCACGTGTCAGAAGTCACAAGTTGCTAACGATAAAATCAATTCAAAACTTCAAAGTCAACTACTTGATATGACTAGCACAGTGAAAAAGGCTATGTCTTTGGAGCAAGTAAGAATTGATATTAACTCAAAACTTCAAAACATTGCTTCCACTTTAGAGCAAAAATCAAGTCTTGAGCAACAAGGACAACAATCGCTTGCCAGTCAATTAGATGAAATGGCTTCAAAAGTTAAAAAACTAGAAGTCCAAAGTCGAGCATTTGAAGATAAACTAGCAGAGCAGCAGCGAAAAAGCATGCAAGATGCACTAACTAAGTTGAGCAACCGAGCTGCTTTTGATGACTACTTCACAAAAGCCATGGTTCGTTTTCACCATCAGCCTTATGAACTTGCGTTAGTTGTCATGGATATCGATAATTTTAAGAAAATCAATGACACATATGGCCATACCGCGGGGGATAAAACCCTACAAGTTATTGCCAATACCATACAAAAGAAAGTGTCGGACAATGCTTTTGTTGCGCGTTATGGCGGTGAAGAGTTTGTGCTTATCTATGCTAATATCAATAAAGCGGCTCTAGTAAAAGAGTTAAATACATTAAATAAGCATATTGCCCGCTTACCTTTTAAATTTAAAAGCAATAAAGTTAGTATAACGTTATCGATGGGAGTTACTCATATTAAAAATGACGACAATATTCATATTGCTTTTGAGCGTGCCGATGAAGCTATGTATCAAGCCAAAGCCCAAGGAAAGAATCAAGTTATCTATCAACAATAGACATTCACCCAAAACCAACCTAAAAGGATGCCGTTATGCATACTCAGCTTAACCCCGTTGGTACAATGAACATACTCTCACAAGCTGAAGTTGATCAACTTCAGCAATCATCTACCAGTGAGCTTTATAATTTATACCGAAACTGTTCATTAGCCGTACTTAATGCCGGCAGCCACTCTGATGATGCAGAAGTTATCTATCAACAACATAAAGATTTCAGCATTCAGGTATTGCGTCGAGAGCGAGGGGTTAAAATTGATCTTGAGAACCCTCCCGAGCATGCGTTTGTCGATGGCAAAATAATTCGTGGTATTAGAGAGCATTTATCCGCTGTTTTACGCGATATATTATTCATTAACAATCGCTATCAAAATATGCACTGTATACCCGATACTTTAACCGATGCTACCTTTGGCATATTACGAAATGCCAATGCTATTTTACCCGAGACAGAGCCTCGTTTAGTGACTTGTTGGGGCGGTCATTCGATAAAACATAATGAATACAAATACACCAAGGCTGTAGGTTATGAGCTTGGTCTTCGTAATTTCAACATCTGCACTGGCTGTGGCCCAGGCGCGATGAAGGGGCCAATGAAAGGTGCCACAATAGGTCACGCAAAACAGCGTAATAAAACCGGCAGATACATAGGGCTAACAGAGCCAAGCATTATTGCAGCCGAGCCTCCTAATGCCATTGTAAATGAATTAGTTATTATGCCTGATATAGAAAAGCGATTAGAGGCGTTTGTACGCATGTCTCATGGCCTGATAATCTTCCCTGGTGGCGCGGGAACAGCAGAAGAGTTGCTCTATATTTTAGGCATATTGCTCAATGAAAAAAATAAAAGCCAAATTTTGCCTATCATATTAACGGGTCCAAGCAGTGCTAGCGATTACTTTGCAGAGATAGATGCCTTTATTGGCGCAACACTCGGAGCAGAAGCGCAGCAATTATATAAAATCATCATCGATGATGCTGAACAAGTGGCAAAAGCGATGAGCAAAGGGTTGGCACAAGTATTAGCGAATCGCAAAAAAACAGGTGATGCTTTTCATTTTAATTGGTCACTGGAAATAAATGAGGACTTTCAACAGCCATTCGAACCAAGCCATGAAAATATGTTCGCACTTAATATCAGTTATGAATTATCCACTGCTGAATTAGCCGCTAATTTACGCCGAATTTTTTCTGGTATTGTAGCAGGTAATGTCAAATCTGGTGGCATTAAGGCCATTCGCCAGCATGGCCCTTTTAAAATATCTGGTGATAAAAAGATCATGAATTTAATGGATAAGTTACTCGCTTCTTTTGTGAGTCAGCAGCGCATGAAGTTACCGGGTAGTGATTATATTCCTTGCTATCAGGTAATAGAGGAATAATCAGTGGCTGTGCATTTAGTATTAATAGATGCTTTGAATCTAATTCGGCGTATATATGCCGTGCAAGAGCGTCCGTTTGTACAAACCAAGCAGCAAGCTGAAGATGAGTTGTCAGAAAAAACTCAGCAACAAGTAGTATTCAACACGCAAAATGCCTGCGTTAATGCAGTAGATAAAATATTAAGTTTGCAATTACCCAGCCATGCACTTGCTGTCTTTGATAGTCAGCAACCTTGCTGGCGCTATGCCTTATATCCTGACTATAAAAAAGGCCGCAAAAAAATGCCCGCACATTTAGCTAAAAGCCTTAATGATATCCAAGATGCTTTTATGCAGCTTGGTGTTGACTCATTAGTATCAGAAGAGGATGAAGCTGATGATCTCATTGCGACACTAGCAACAAAAATGGCGCTTCACGGCCAACAAGTCACTATCATCTCAACCGATAAAGGCTTTTTATCATTAATAAGCTCTCATATTCATGTTTATGACTATTTCAATCGTCGCTACTTAGATGAACAACATGTTAAAAATAAATTTGATGTAAAACCTTCCCAGCTCATCGATTTATGGACTCTTACAGGTGATAGCACCAATAAAATCCCCGGAGTTGCAGGTATAGGGCAAGTAACTGCAGCCAGTTTATTGAATCAACATGGCTCTCTTAGCGCTATTATTAATAGCGATGAAATCAAACCTGCTATAAAAGATAAACTTAGCCAAAGCGAAGAGCAAATATCACTAAGCAGGAAATTACTCACTTTTAAACAAAATATTCCGCTCGGCTTTAACTTAAAAGACATACGCTTACAAGATCAAGCTGTACATTTGCAAGAAAATGCCGCTGCAAACACAAAGTTACAAATGGAAGCGAACAAAAATCAGCAAATACTTTAAACTCACTTTATAACTGGTTATTATTCTTATCGGTTTAATTTGCTCCTTTTTCTAGAGACACATATGAACAAAAAAGTAATTACTCGTATTCTCCTTGCTTTAGCCGCTTATGGCGTTTTTGTTGTTTTGGTACTGTTTTTTTATGATGACAGCCCAGATAAAATGAGATGGGAAGACAGAGAAGCATATAATCGTCAATTTATTGCTAAGCTAAAAATTGAACACTTTACTTTTGAACAAGCCCTTGAGCAATTAGGTAGCCCTGATATAACGGAAGCAAGAAAAGTTGCTGACGATAGTTTTCAAGTCATGTTTTACCGAACCCAACATGTTAAATCTGACGGAATCACCACACAAGACGAGTGCACCTTTTTATTATTTATTAATGGCGTACTTAAAGAAATTGGTTTAGGTGATAACTACCCTAAAGATTGGAAAATTATCAATAACCACCAAACACAAAAAACAACCTCTGCCACTATAGACTAAAGTAACCTTGATGCAGTTAGCATTTACACCTAGTATTGTTTGTTAAACTATGTCCATTAAATTAAGAAGTTAATAATAAAAACTTTCAAGCTCGCTTACAGAGCTTTTACATGGTATAAAGCGCGGCATAAACGTACTAAGCAGACCACATAAACGCTTAAGCTACGTGCATTTTAGCCCCTGATTTAAAAAATTTAACGCTAATACAAACTTATTCAAACTAGGCAATTTTGACTAGTGAACAATACAATTTACAAGGTGAAATAAATGACTCAGCAAACGATTACTGTGATCCCCGGTGACGGCATTGGCCCAAGCATTATTGACGCAACTATCCAAGTTCTAGACAAGGCAGGTTGTAATTTTAATTATGAATTTGCTGATGCTGGCTTAACCGCTTTAGAAAACCATGGTGAATTAGTTCCCCAAGAAACCATGGATCTTATCGAAAAAAATAAAATCACTTTAAAAGGTCCATTAACCACGCCTGTTGGCGAAGGTTTTACTTCAATCAATGTCACTTTACGTAAGCAATTTAAATTATACGCCAACTTACGCCCTGTATTATCATTTAAAGGCACAAAAGCGCGCTACGACAACATAGATATCTTAACTGTGCGTGAAAATACTCAAGGTATGTATTCAGGTGCAGGCCAAGTTGTTTCTGATGACGGCACTCAAGCAGAAGCAATGAGTATCATCACCCGTGAAGGTGCAGAAAAGATATTAACCTTTGCTTATGAAACAGCACGCAAAGAAGGTCGTAAAAAAGTGACCGCTGTTCACAAAGCTAACATTTTAAAATCTACTTCAGGTTTATTCTTAAAAGTGGCGCGTGAAGTTGCAGCGCGTTACCCTGAAATTGAATCAACAGAAATGATTGTTGATAACTGTTGTATGCAGCTTGTTATGAACCCTGAGCAATTTGACGTTATTGTAACAACTAACCTTTTCGGTGATATTTTATCAGACTTATGTGCTGGTTTAGTGGGTGGTTTAGGTATGGCGCCGGGCGCAAACATCGGTGAAGATTGCGCTATTTTTGAAGCGGTTCACGGTAGTGCTCCTGATATTGCGGGTAAAAACCTAGCCAACCCAACATCAGTAATTTTAGCTGCACTACAAATGCTTGAATACCTTGAAATGGGTGATAAAGCTGAAAAAATCAGAAATGCGTTAATTGATGTTATTGCTAGTGGCGATCGCACTACCCGTGATTTAGGTGGTACACATGGTACAACTGACTTCACTGAAGCATTATTAGATAGATTATAAGTAAAAGATCAAGATTAAGTAGCAAGTCACAACTGACTTGCTACTTGTTAAAACGGTAAACATTATTTCTAGTTAAATAAAGCAACTTCCTCTGCTGTTAACTCACGCCACTCTCCGGCTGATAAGTCAGCAAGTTTTATCTCTCCAATTTGTTCACGGTGCAAACCAACGACCCTATTACCAACAGCTGCAAACATACGCTTAACTTGATGATATTTACCTTCGGTGATAGTTAATAACACTTCATTTGCTCGATTATCAACATTAATGTTTGAAGTATCATTGTCCGTATCCGTGACTATTTCTAAAACAGCAGGTCGTGTAAGCGATGATTCACCTTGCAGTTGAATACCTTGGGTAAAGTGCTCAATTAACGCTTCAGCCTTTTCTGTAGGGATAGCATCTCTAAGCCAAACACGATAAACCTTTTTACAGTCTTTTTTGGGCGAGATAACATTGTGGGACCATCTACCGTCGTCAGTGATCAACACTAAGCCAGTAGTGTCAGCGTCAAGTCGCCCGGCAATATGTAAATCAAATGCCCTATCAACATCCAGAAAATGTAAAACAGAGGGATAGATCTCATCAACATTTGAGCAAATAGAGTCTGCCACTTTATGCAGCATAAAATATCGAGAAGTACGTGCTGTTAATGTTTGCCCATCAACCGTAATATCATTATTCTCATGTACTTGCATTGCTGGGTTTTTAGCGACTTCACCATTAACACGTACTTCTCCACTTTTGAGCAGTTTTTTTGCTTCATTACGTGTCAGTTCAGTGCTTTTACAAATAAATTTATCGAGGCGCATGCTAAAAGTTCTTATGGAAAATAATGCCGAGTATTATGCCTAGCAGATTTAAACAATCAATGTTTTTAGTAGGCGATTTTATCGCGATGAAAATAAAAATCCCGCACAAAGGCGGGATTTATTTGTTAATGCTTTATGCAAAAATTAGCTTTCTGTCCAAAACCAAAAGCCTTGATCGAGTAAATCAACCATTAAGCTTACAAATGCTTTATTTTCACGCCAAGGGGCTAATTCGTCAGGCATAACCACCACTTGATTACAGAGCAACTTTATCGCTGGAGCAAGCTCAGCTGCAAAGTTAACTTGTTCGCCATTAATATAGCAAACACCGTTATCGATAGACTCTTCAAGATAAAAAGCGCGTAAACCACCTAAACGCTTAATTGCATGAATACCGAGTAACTCACTCACCTCTTCTGGGGCAAAAGGCTCGTCACTTGGCATTAAATCTAACTCATGTTTAGCACTGGTTAAAAAGTTACCAACAAAGTGACTAAACACCTTGTCATCATCGAGTAGATTTTGCAGCTGCTGTTTTATACTCGCGTAATCCTGTGCAGTGATTTCACCACTATTTTTAATCGCCTGTCTATTTGGATCTTCAAGTAGCTGAGTGCCTAAATCATTATCAATAAGGTGATCGGCAAAGCCACTTAATAAACTGATTGCTGAATTTGCACGAAAACCAACAGAAAAACTCATCGATGGCTCTAAGGCGATACCTTCATGAGGAAACCCTGGCGGAATATATAAAATATCACCAGTCTCTAGTTCCACGTCAATCAAGGCTTCAAAAGGCTCAACATGTAATAAGGCTTCATGGGCAATCACTTCAGTGTGCTCACCACGATCTCCCACTCGCCAATGACGTTTCCCTGTGCCTTGACAAATAAAAACATCATAATTATCGATATGAGGACCAACGCCACCACCTTTAGTCGCAAAACTTGCCATTAAATCATCTAAACGCCAATGGGGTAAAAAACGAAACGGCTCAATAAGCTCTGCGGCCTCCTCAGAAAAGTTATCCAGCGCTTGGATAACTAAAGACCAATCTTGCTCACCAAGGTGATCATAACTTTCAAAAGGGCCAAACTCAGCCTGCCACTCACCATCTTGCTTAGAAACCAAGCGAGACTGAACCGCTTCTTCCATCGCAATGCCCGCAAATTCATCCATTGAGATAGGGTCAACAAAATCCTTAAAGCCCTGTCGGATCACTACAGGTTTTTTCTGCCAGTATTGAGTTAAAAACTCATTCTGACTCATTTGGTTTAGATCTAAGCTATACATAATATTCTCTAAGCGGCATTATTAAGTGATTTATGCCACTGACATTCCTGCAATTTTATGCCAAAAACCATTACATTCATTCACTTCATCTAATAAATGCTTAGTTGGCGTTATCAACTGCTGTTTAAACTTATCTAACTGAGTAAAGGCTTGCTCGCTGTCACTACTAATGCGAACAATATCTACGCCCATCTCATTTAGCTGATTAACTTCATTGATAAGATTATACTGGTAAGCGGACATAGTTTGAATGCCATTTAATACAAAAACTTGCTCACCTTCACGAGAATTCATTTTTCGACCTTGCGGATAATTAATGCAGCAATATTGGCAATCATCTTTTGGTCTATCCTCAGAGCGAGCAGTAAAACAACGCGCTGAGTATGCCAGAGGCAAGTAACCCCATGAGAAGACTTCACATTCAAACTTATTACGAATGTTTTCTTCCTCAGCCTGCATTAAAATAGTTTTCAACCAATCACCTGAAAGCTCTACCGGCATTAACCAGCGCATCATGCCCTGCTTAAGTAATACTTTTAAGGTGGAAAGGTTGTAGCAATTAATAGCAGGCCCCGCAACGAACGGCATATTCAAGTCATGCATGATTTGCACGGCACTTAAATCGTTAGCTTCCACCAGTAAATCACCATTATCGCAAAGTTTTTTCAAGGTGATGATTTCAGCGGGCGACTCAAGCAAGGTCATGGTTGAAATAACAATTTGTTTATCTGTTTCATCCGCCAACTCACGACCGAGCGCTAGCCAATCTTTAGCTCTTAATTCACGGCGTTTTGAGCAAACGGTTTCACCCAAATATATAATATCAGCATTGGATGTTTTCGCTTGCTGGTAGAACTGTTCAACATCAGTTTTCGGCCAAAAAAATAAACTTGGGCCAAGAGAAAATTTCATAGTTTTTCCTAAATTTAAATTTGTCACTACCTTGGTAGTTACTCAGCTTTAAGCTGAGTGACGACTATTGCCACTTGCGGTGGTATGCGCCTAACGTTGTCTGTGAGCCTTCAGATAAGTTTGCTAGCGTTTGCATCCAGCTTCCTTCAACACTATAGTTTTCAGGGCTCTGCTTATATCTATCTAATGCCATACGCCAGGTTTTAGCCACTTGCTCTACATAAGCAGGGCTACGCTGTCTGCCTTCGATTTTAACTGACACTATTCCCATCGCCATAAGTTCAGGGATCAACTCAAGGGTATTTAAACTGGTTGGCTCTTCAAGCGCATGGTAGACGTCACCGTCAACATCAAAACGACCTTTACAAAGCGTTGGATAGCCCGCATTTTCGTCTGCTTGATATCTATCGATTAACACATTATTTAACCTTGACTCTAAGCCTTGCTCGGTTTCCTGCCAGCGCACATATTTAGCGGGGGAGCATGCACCAACGGTATTAGGTGATTCACCTGTCATATAAGAAGATAAGTAACAACGCCCTTCAGCCATGATGCAAAGACTACCAAAAGCAAAAACCTCAAGCGGTACAGGGCTGCTTTTAGCTAGCTGACGTACTTGTTGTACTGACAGTACACGCGGTAAAACAACGCGCTGAACATCAAAGTTATTCTTGAAAAATTTAATGGCTTCAAGATTCGTTGTTGATGCTTGCACAGACACATGGCGCTCGACATCAGGGTATTTAGTCGCCGCATAGTCCAATACCCCCAAATCAGCAATAATAAGGGCATCTGTACCTATTTCAACCGCATTATCAACTGCCTTTTTCCAACGCTCTTCGCCGCTGGCATGAGCAAAGGTATTAATGGCAACATGAAGCTTCTTTCCGCGTTGGTGTACATAATCAGCGGCCTTAGCCAACTTACCATCATTAAAATTAAGACCGGCAAAATGTCGGGCATTGGTATCATCTTTTAAGCCGATATAAACTGCATCCGCACCATTATCTATCGCTGTTTTCAACGCGGGTAAATTACCTGCTGGGCATAATAGCTCCACAAAAACTCCAAATTGAACTGCATAAACAAATTTGCTCGATAGTCTATGATGTTATTGGCATAGATTTATTGATATGTATTAAAGAAAACTTGATCTGAGGCAGTAAATTATTTTCAACCAATGATAGACTATCTTTAGTATTAATTTTTTGAGTCTACATGTGCTAAATTTACCTTCACTGCCACAAGCTATACCTAGCCTTGCCGATAAGAAAGCATTACTTTCAACCTTACCCTTGCAATTGAAAATACGCATGATTGACGTGATGCCAAAAATATTGCGACCTAGTTTACGTTTATTACCTTTTAAAGCACAAAAAGCCGCTTTATTATCGGCTTTATCTTCAGTTTTTAAAGAGGCATTGGAAGATGGCGACTTTGAATTTCTTCAGGATAAATGGTTGAAGATTGCCATCACAGATTTGCAGCTAACTTGGTGGTTAAGTTTTGATGACGATAAATTGATCATGGCTTCAAGTGAAGAGATGGCTGCCAATAATATCAGTGAAGACGTGAGCTTTAGTGCCACTGGTGATGATTTAGTATTAATTGCAGGGCGTAAACAAGATCCCGATACCTTATTTTTTCAACGCCGATTAAAAGTTGAAGGGGATACTGAACTAGGCTTAGAAGTAAAGAATTTAATTGATGCTATTGATATAGAGCAATTGCCAAGCAGTGTTCATAGTTTAGTAGCGTACAGCGCTGATTTTCTACAAACCACACGTGATGAGCAAAGCCAGAAAGAAGCTCAGAAATAGTACTAATCGCTTAGGCTATCCAGTCTAAGCGTTTAATCCTAGCAAGCGTTAATCATGCCAGGTATAACGGCATTATCGGGTAATGGCTTGCTACAAACTCGCTGCATATAATCGGGCTTTTTCAAGATCTTCTGGGGTATCTACACCTTCAACCGGTACATTTGCTTTAGCCACTTCAACGTGAATATACTCACCTTGGTAAAGCACTCTTAATTGCTCTAGCGCTTCAACTTGCTCAAGTTGACTGGTCGGCCAATTAACATAGTCCTTAATAAAACCAGCACGATAAGCATAAATACCTACATGGCGTAAATAAAATTCGCCAATAGCGTTAATATTGTCATTACCTAAAAAGCGCTCTCTATCATAAGGAATCGTGGCACGACTAAAATAAAGTGCATAGCCATCCTTGTCTGTCAGTACTTTAACAGCATTGGCATTAAAAGCTTCCTCAACCGAATCAATAGTAATGGCTAAGGTCGACATGCGCGCATTTTTTTGCGTTTTACGTTGGCATTGGCTGGCAAGGTTACCTGCTACTTGGGCAATATTTTCAGGCGGTATAAAAGGCTCATCCCCTTGCACATTAACAATAATTTCATTATCGCTAAATTTGTATTGCTCCATCACTTCCGCTAAGCGCTCGGTACCTGACTGGTGATCTGCGCGCGTTTTACACACTTCTGCGCCAAAACCTTTGACGATCTTTTCTACTTCATCATTATCAGTTGCCACAATCACTTGACGCGCACCACTTAACTGAGCTTTTTCAACAACCCATTGGATCATAGGTTTTCCGCCAATATCAGCTAAAACCTTGCCCGGTAAGCGGGAAGATTGATAACGCGCAGGAATAACGACAATAAAAGAGTCTGTTTCAGTTGTGAGTGTCTCGGCAGCAACGGTCATGAACTAACCTTCCTGCGCTGCATCAACAGAGTGACTTTCTAACGATATGTGACGCGCTTCACTTTCCAGTAATACGGGAATATCTTTATCAATGGGGTATGCTAATTTATCAAATTTACAAATAAGCTCTTGCTCCGCTTTATTGTAATCAAGCTTACCTTTACATACTGGGCACGCTAATATTTCCATTAATTTTGTATCAAAAGCCATGTTTAATTCTCTTTAGTTAATCTTAATTTTTGTGTGCTAAAACTTTTTATTGCAACGAGCGACTTGAGCAACTTTATCTACTAGCTTACATTCATCTTGCACTGATAATTGTGCGCTAACAGGCAAATACCACCAATGTTCTTGCGCAAAGGCATGACATTTTACCGCATCTTTCTCAGTCATTAACAGCGGTAATTCGCTTTTAAAGTCAATAAAGTCATTCTCAACGAAATCTTTATGATCAACAAAGCCTTGCTGTTTTAATAAGTCAAAACCCAGAGAAAGCAAGGTGTCGAAAAAGCGCTGTGGGTCACCAATACCAGCAATGGCATTAACCGATCGCCATTGCTGTAAAAATTGACTTAATGATACTTTTTTGCCGCTGTTTATATGAATAAGCTCAGTTGCAGCCAATTGCATTAATAGAGCGTTATCACCATTAAACTCGCTAGAGTCACCTGCTTTGCAACCGTTATAAATAAGCATATCGGCATGCTGCAAACGCCACACCCCCTCTCGTAATGGGCCTGCTGGCAATAACAAACCATTGCCAAAAAGACGTTTACCATCAACAACAATAATTTCTAAATCACGTTGTAAACGGTAATGCTGCAAACCATCATCACTGATAATAATATCGCAGCCTTGCGCTACTAGCATTTGCGCATTAGCAACGCGATCACTACCAACTACCACAGGTACTTTGCAGCGCTGATAAATTAAAATAGGTTCATCTCCCGCTTGACTACTGGTGCTCTTTTCGTCAAGTAAATAAGGATAAACCTCGGCTGTACCGCCATATCCTCTAGAGATCACTCCTGGCGTTAAACCAAGTGTTTTAGCAAGTTCAATAAGGTGAACCACAACAGGTGTTTTACCATTGCCACCGACACCAATATTACCAACAATAATAACTGGCTTTTCAATCGCGTAAGATTTTAAAAGCCCTGAATTAAAGCCAATACGCCTGAGTGTACTGATCAGCCAAAACAAACAAGTTAATGGCAATAACAAGGGCACTAGACAAAACTTTGCTCGGTGATTTTTAAACCATACTTTTTCAATTAAGCGCATAATTCATTTATTAACTTATATATGACGATGGATAACATGTCGTGCTACTCAAATTGAAAGCTATGCAGTTGCGCATAAGCACCATTTTTAGCTAGCAAAGATTGATGATTGCCTTGCTCGACAATTTTACCCTGCTCCATAACAATGATTTTATCGGCATTCTCAATAGTAGATAACCGGTGGGCAATAACAATAGAGGTACGGTTTTGCTGTAGTGTTTGTAATGCGTCTTGAATGTGGCGCTCTGACTCTGTATCTAAGGCGCTGGTTGCTTCATCCAAAATTAAAAAAGGTGCATCACAAAGTAGTGCTCGAGCAATAGCAACCCGTTGTCTTTGCCCACCCGAGAGTAACGAGCCATTTTCACCAATATTGGTGTCTAGACCTTGCTCCATCTGCTCGGCAAATTCCATCACATGGGCACTTTTAGCGGCGGCGATAATTTCTTCTTTACTTGCTTCAGGCTTACCATAGGCGATATTACTGGCAAGGGTGTCATTAAATAACACCACTTGCTGAGAGACATAGGCAAACTGGTGACGTAAATCGCTTAAATAATAATGCTCAATATTTACATCATCAATAAGTACTTCCCCTTGGCTGGCCTGATAAAAGCGCAATAACAAAGCACTTGCTGTAGACTTGCCACTACCTGAGCGCCCAACTAATGCCAAGATTTCGCCAGGATTTACTTCAAAAGAAATATTTTCAAGCGCCCATTTAGGGTGTGTATCTGCCGCTTGATGTTCAGCATAATCATAAGCAAAATTAACGTCTTTGAAAGCAATTTTCCCCTGAGCTTTACTAATATGCTGATTACCCGTATCTTTTTCAGTTTCTTGATCTAATACAGAGAAAATGCTTACACAAGCAGCCATGCCCTTTTGAAATTCACTATTCACGTTAGTGAGCATTTTTAAAGGTCTTAATAGCATAGTCATATAAGTGATAACACTGACAAAGCTGCCTGCTGAAATACTGTCGCGTAACGTTTCAGAGTTAACCGCATAAAAAACAAAAGCCAACGCGAATGAGGCTATAATTTGAATAACTGGCACACTACCGGCTTTAGTTGCCACCAACTTCATACGCTGCTGGCGATTATTCTTATTGATTTGTTCAAAACGATTAAATTCTTTTTCTTGACCACCAAAGGTAAGGACTACTTTATGACCATTGAAAGTTTGCTCTGCCGCGGTAGTAACCTCTCCCATCGCACCTTGAATATTCTTACTGACCTTACGAAAACGCTTAGAAACGATATTGACAATAATGGCGATAATCGGTGTGATCAGCAAAAAAATCACCGACAACTGCCAGCTGATGTAAAACATTAAGCCAATTAAACCAAGCACAAAGGCACTTTGCTGAACAATAACAAGTATTGATTTACTGACTGAATTTAATACCTGCTCAGTATCAAAAGTCAGTTTAGAAATAAGGCCACCTGTTGACTCTTTATCATGAAACGCCACGGGCATAGCCATAACATGTTCAAATAAATGCTGCTTTAAATCAGTCACTACATGATTTCCCACCCAGGCAAGACAATAGTTAGCAACAAAATGAAAAATACCTCTAAAAATAAAGGCCACCACAACAAACAGCGGTGCCCACTTCATAAAATCAGGGTTAGCGCCTTCAAGTCCTTCATCAATTAATGGCTGGAGTTTTGATAAAAAATACACATCAATAGCCGCATAACCTAACATGCCAATAATAGCGGCAATAAAGCCTAGTTTATAAGGTTTAGCGTAACTAAGGAGACGTTTAAAGTTTTGCCAAGTGGTCTCTGGTAAAGGTGTTGCCATGGAAGAAATTGTCTCAGTGCACGTTGATATGATTACAATGGCTTGATTTTAGCGTGATTTAGTTAAACAACCAACTAAATATCGACATCATAGTGAATTGGCAAACCAAAATGGCCACAACTGGTGACGATATGTTTGCTGAGTTATGCCGTTTTGTGAAAAATTAACAATGATCTGCCCAGTTTCTGCTGTGTTTAGTAGAGGGATACCATGAATTTGATAGCGGTGAACAATATCAGCCATTGGCATCTGCCAGCGATTTAAAAAACCTGCACTCACAACGGCCAAATTAGGTCTTAAATGCTTGATAAATAAATCACTCGATGACGTTTTAGAGCCATGATGTGGCACAAGTAACACATCCACTTGTAATTGTGGGTATTGCGCTAGTAATTTAGCTTCTACACGGGTGGAAATATCCCCCGTAAGCAAAACACTATGTTTACCGTCGGTGATATGGATAACACAAGAGTCATCATTCTCTTTGCTAATGACTTTCTCTGGCCATAACATTTCAAATTGTAATCCTTGCCATTTAAAAGATTTGCCTTGCTGGCAAGTATTCTCCCCTTTATTTTCAGCTGCGTTATAAAGCAGCTCGGCGATCGGTATTGACTGCTGCAAAATATCAATTCCACCAGCATGATCATTATCACTATGGCTAATAATCACCTTGTCTAATTGCTGAATACCTTCATGTTGTAAATAAGGCAGTATTACCGCGTCAACCATATTAAAACCGCTAGCATAGGCAGCGCCAGTATCGTATAAAATAGCATGATGCTGCCGCTTAATTAACACCGATAAGCCCTGACCAACGTCAAAAACAACCAGTTGCCATTGGTTAAGATCACTAGTTGATTGACCGTTAGTCGAACTACTCCTTGTGTCCGTCAAGGCAGTTAACGGCAATACCAAAACAACAATTAAATAAATGCACAATACCAATGGATATTTAGATAAATTTTTTAGGCGGTATAATGTAAATTTAGGCTGAAAATATAACAACAACATAGTTAAAATACCTGCTAGTACCAAGCGTTGAATATGAATACTTGCCAGCGTTAATACAGCCCAGTCAAA
Organism: Colwellia sp.; assembly: GCA_026196955.1. GTDB lineage: Bacteria > Pseudomonadota > Gammaproteobacteria > Enterobacterales > Alteromonadaceae > Colwellia. The sequence goes on from JAPHTO010000130.1 coordinate 45,287, forward strand.
AGTTGATAAATAGTACAAATAATTCCAAAGTACCTGCAGTGAACCCAGAGAAAGCATTAGGCAAAATTGAGATAAATCTACCGAGATAGGCATCAATAATATCGATAATAAGCAAAGCGGAATAGAAAAGAAGCTCATCCAAGGCACAGCAATAATATTAGCCAACAATGACACACATGAGATTTGCTGGAAAAATACCGCGCTGATCGGCAGCAACATCAAGGTTAACGCTAGCTGAATAATAAGCAGCCCTTTGATAAAACGCCACAACTTACCGCCAGATAAAACAATATGTTTAAATCGCCAAAGGGTTAAAAGAATAACCATAACAGCATAAACCGATAACCAAAAACTTGCCGTAAAAAGGCTAAATGGCGAAGTTAGTGTTAACAAAAACAAGGTGAGCAACACCCACCTTTTAATTGATAGTCTTATTGCTAGCAAACGCGTACACCAATAAAGATTTAACATAACTAAGGCACGAACGGTCGGCAGCGAAAAACCTGCTAAATAGCCATAACACATAGCTATCACTATACTTATAGCAATTGCCACATAACGGATATTCACGACTTGCAGGCGAGCTGCCCAAGTAAAGTAATGTAGCGGTAACACTCTAAAAAATAACATCACAAAAAAATAACTACCGGTTGCCACTAGCCCAATGTGTAATCCCGAAATAGCGATAAGGTGCCCTGTCCCTGTTGCTTGTAATACGTTCCATAGTTCGGGGGTTAACTCACTACGAGAGCCAAAGCCTAATGCCAACAATAGTGGGGCAAGTTCATGATCAGCACTTAAATGAAAAATATTTTTTTTATAATCCGTAAAAAGCGTTTGACGCACAGTACGTTGAGCATTTAACCATTGGTTATTTTTATGATTGATGACATAGCCTGTACCACTAATCCCCTTACTATTAAGCCAAGTTTGATAGCTAAAACTCCCTAAGTTGGCTAAGCCATGCGCGGGCTTAAATTTCACTTTCAATTTAACTTTTTGCCCTTGAAACAAGGCAAGTGATGCATTTTTCCAACTTAAACGTAAAATTATTGCCTTCGCTAAGGGTTGCTCATTAATATGGGTCACTTGAAAGTTGAACCGTAGGCGTTGATAAGCAGGAGCGGCGTTATTTAAACGCGTATTACGATGTTCTTGAGTAGATTGTAAACTGAGAACTTCACCTTGAAGCCAATGAGCTTTAGCAGCTAACTGACTAGTATTTAAGTTATTATCTTGCCATTGATGCTCAAAACTGGCGGCATTAAATAACATCCATGTAGCGCCAAATATTACCCCTGAGCTTAAATGCAAAGGTTTACTTAGCTTATAAGAAAATAAAAATATGATTGAGAGCAATAGAAGAGAAAATAGCACAAAAAGATCTGGCACTATGGGTAAAAATAGTGACAATATAGCACCTAGAAAAAAACTAGCTAACCACCAATCCATAGTGAATATATTACGTCCAAGTTGTAGTTGGGTAAAAGCAGTAAACTTAATATAAGTATCAGTATATGCCAAAAAAAATAATTAAGCGCTTAATGCCAGATCATCAATCGATTAAAGACAATAAACATCTTAAAATTTTTGGCGGCTTACTACATAACCCTCATTTATGGCACATGAATCGCCACTCAGTTGCTAAAGCTTTCGCTGTTGGGCTATTTTTTGCTTTTATCCCTGTACCTTTTCAAATGATTTTAGCCGCAGGTATTGCTATTTTAATTCATGCTAACCTGCCTCTTTCCATTGCCCTTGTTTGGTTGACAAATCCACTGACCATGCCTGCTATTTTTTATGCCTGCTATATTGTTGGTACATGGGTAATAGGCACGCCAGCCCAAGAGTTTGTTTTTGAAGCAAGTTGGCAATGGGTTGTTGATAGCCTTTCGACCATAGGACCAGCATTTTTATTAGGTTGTGGTGTTTTAGCGACAGTCTTTGCTTTTATTGGCTACTTTGGTATTCAAGGCGTATGGCGTTACAGCGTCATTAAAGCGTGGCAACAACGTAAAAATAGGTAAGATTATTCTTTAGGCCTATCGATAGAAAAATGTTGATAGGCTCTGTCAGTCGCTATTCTACCTCGTGGTGTACGTTGTAAAAAGCCTTGCTGAATTAAAAATGGCTCAAGTACATCTTCAATAGTTTCCCGCTCTTCACCAATAGCAGCAGCAACATTATCAAGGCCCACGGGCCCCCCCATAAACTTATCTATAATGGCATGGAGTAGTTTTCTGTCCATGATATCAAAACCTTCATTATCAACCTCTAGCATATCTAAAGCTGCGGCCGCCGTATCTTGATTAACTAAGCCATGTGTTTTCACATCAGCATAATCACGCACACGGCGTAATAATCTATTGGCAATGCGCGGAGTGCCGCGCGAGCGTCGAGCAACTTCAAATGCACCTTGCTCATCAATACTTAAATTAAGAAAGTGCGCTGAGCGCTTAACAATTGAGGTTAAATCTCGCACATTATAAAATTCTAACCGTTGAACAATACCAAACCTATCTCTTAATGGTGAGGTTAGCGCACCTGCACGAGTAGTAGCGCCAATTAACGTAAAAGGTGGTAAGTCTAATTTGATTGAACGAGCAGCAGGCCCTTCCCCAATCATAATATCAAGTTGATAATCTTCCATCGCAGGGTAAAGCACTTCTTCAACCACAGGGCTTAGTCGGTGAATTTCATCAATAAATAAAATATCATTTTCTTCTAAATTGGTGAGTAATGCCGCTAAGTCCCCTGCTTTTTCTAAAACAGGGCCTGACGTGGTACGTATATTAACCCCCATTTCATTAGCAACAATATTAGCAAGTGTGGTCTTACCCAAACCTGGAGGGCCAAAAATAAGTAGGTGATCGAGTGGCTCACCACGTTTTTTTGCAGCAGGAATAAAGATCTCCATCTGCGCTTTCACGTGAGCTTGACCTGTATAGTCAACCAACATTTTAGGACGAATAGCGCGATCAACCCCTTCATCTTCTACAGTGGCTATTGGTTCGATTAAACGATCTGCTTCTATCATTTCTTTTCCTGCTTTTTATTCGTTAGAACTCATTTCGTTCTTGCCAACCTACAACTGACTTACTCATGCCACTACTCAACGTTAAGACGCATAGTATAGTTTCATCTAAAACAGCGACAAAGTGAGCAGTTATAACATTGATTTCAATGCATGACGAATGATATCTTCGCTGGACATTCCATCACTATAAACCTGTTTAACGGCTTTATCTGCTTGCGCTTGTTTGTAACCTAAAGAAATAAGCGCATTAATGGCATCTCCTTTATGATCATTAAATGTTTTCACAAAGGTTTGCTCGCTACTAAGCTGCAAAGGCATAGCATCTGTTGCTGGTGTATTAGAGGTGATTTGCCAATCTTTTAAACGATCTCGCATTTCAATCAATAAGCGCTCAGCTGTTTTTTTACCTACACCAGGAATTTTCACAATACCGGAAATATCATCATGAGCAACACAACTGACAAACTGATCCGCTGACATGGCTGACAAAACCGCTAAAGCCAACTTAGGGCCAACACCATTAACTTTAATTAATAAACGAAATAACTTACGCTCTGTGGTATTAGAAAAGCCATACAGTAGTTGTGCATCTTCTCGTACAACAAAGTGGGTATAAATAACCGCTTGCTCATTAAGCTCTGGCAATGCGTAAATACTGGTCATTGGCATGGTGACTTCATAACCAACGCCAGCACATTCAATAAGGATTTCAGGGGGGAATTTTTCAGCTAAAGTGCCAGATAAACGACCGATCACAGAGTAAACCTAATGGGTAAAGTTATTATAACAAAAGCATACCACTAGATATTTATACAGTAAAGTACCGTTTTAACTTTAATGCGAAAAGCTACCTTAACCTGCCTCGAACCGTCTTATTTGCCTGTCCGGAGAGTTTTTCTAAACTCTCATGACTATTCGCATGGCATAGTGCAACGGCAAGGGCATCAGCGGCATCCGCTTGCGGTGTGCCCGGAAGTTTAAGAATAGTTTTAACCATGTGCTGAACTTGCGATTTATCTGCACCACCTGTTCCTACTACCGCCTGTTTTATTTGACGGGCAGAATATTCGGCAATGAGCAACCCATTGTTAGTGGCAGCGACAATTGCGGCGCCACGTGCTTGACCAAGCTTTAGTGCTGAATCAGGATTTTTAGCCATAAACACTTGCTCAATAGCAAACATATCTGGCTTAAACTGGAGAATTATTTCAGAAACGCCGGCAAAAATGGTTTGCAAGCGCGAGCCAAGATCTTCACCTTGGCTAAGTGCTTTGATACACCCGCTGCCAAGATAGGTAAGCGTGCGACCTTGCTTTTTAATGACCCCATAGCCTGTAAAGCGCGAACCGGGATCAATTCCTAAAATAATAGACATCAGTGGTAGTTACTCGTTTCCTTCGACAGGCTCAGGATAAACGGGAAAACGACCGCTCGTCCTGAGCGCGAGGCACAAGCAGTCGAAGGTACGCAGGGCGAGCTACTCTTTATCCGCTTCTTCAACTATTGCTACGCCCAACTCAGCCAACTGAGCAGGATTAGCATTGCCTGGTGCATTCGTTAACGGGCAAGCAGCCGTGGTGGTTTTAGGGAAAGCCATCACTTCACGAATTGAACTAGCTCCTGTCATTAACATCACAAGTCTGTCTAAACCAAAGGCTAAACCTGCATGCGGTGGAGCACCATATTGCAATGCTTCAAGTAAGAAGCCAAATTTCTCTTGCGCTTCTTCATCATCAATACCTAGAATTCTAAACGCTGCAGATTGCATTGCTTGATCATGAATACGTACTGAGCCACCGCCTAATTCACAGCCATTTAACACCATATCATAGGCATCAGATAATGCGCCTAACGGGTTTGCTTCTAGTTGCTCAGGTGTTAAATCTGTCGGTGCAGTAAACGGATGATGAAGTGCATGCATGTGACCATCAATCTCTTCAAACATTGGGAAATCAACAACCCATAATGGTTTCCATTCACCTTCGAGTAAGTCTAAATCTTCTCCTAGCTTCAAACGTAAAGCACCTAGCGCTTCAGTAACAACAGTATTAGTGTCTGAGCCAAAGAAAATAATATCGCCAGATTTAGCATTCACACGCGTAAGTAAAGCGTTAACCACATCTTCAGTTAAAAACTTTAAGATAGGAGATTGCAAACCTTCCATGCCTTTGTCGATATCATTCACTTTTAACCATGGCATACCTTTAGCGCCATAGATGCCGACAAATTTAGTTAATTCATCAAGACCTTTACGTGAATAAGCTTTAGCACCGCCTGGCGCACAAATAACAGCTACGCGACCTTTCTCATCGTTAGCAGGCCCAGAGAGTACTTTAAATTCTACTTCTTTTAATAAATCAGCAACATCCACTAGCTCAAGTGGGTTTCGTAAATCAGGCTTATCTGAGCCAAAACGCGACATGGCTTCAGAAAAAGGCATACGTGGAAAATCACCTAGATCAACATCGAGCATTTCTTTAAATAATTCACGGATCATAGTTTCAGTGACTTCCATCACTTGATCGCTAGACATGAATGAGGTTTCAATATCTATTTGAGTAAATTCAGGCTGTCTGTCAGCACGTAAGTCCTCATCTCGAAAACATTTTACGATTTGGTAATAACGTTCCATGCCTGACATCATCAACAATTGCTTAAATAATTGCGGAGACTGAGGCAAAGCAAAAAATTTGCCCTTATGGGTACGACTTGGTACTAAGTAATCTCGAGCACCTTCGGGCGTTGCTGCTGTCAGAATAGGGGTTTCTATATCTAAAAAGCCTTGTGATTCTAATGAGCTACGTACTTTTGATGTCACTTTAGCGCGAAAGCGCATACGCTCTGTCATTTCAACACGACGCAAATCAAGGTAACGATATTTTAAACGTTGCTCTTCAGAATTGGTTTGGTTTGAATCAAGTGGCAATGGCGCAGATTTATTTAAAATAGTCAGCTCTAAGCCTAATACTTCAATAGCACCTGTTTTCATGTCTTTATTTACTTGCCCTTCAGGACGAGCACGTACTTTACCTTTTAACTGTACACAAAACTCATTGCGTAAGGTGTTTGCAGTGGCGAGTACTTCTGGTAAATCAGGATCGTAAACAACTTGTACTAATCCTTCGCGGTCACGAAGATCTAAAAATATAACGGCACCCAAGTCACGACGACGGTTTACCCAGCCACAAAGAGTGACTTCTTGACCAATATGAGATTCATTAACCTCACCACAATAAAGACTGCGCATAAATTTTGCCTTGATAAATAATAAGAACTACTGCTTGCAAGTACTAGGGGCTGTTGATCTTTCGCGGTTAAATTTTGTTCGAGATAAAAACGTTTTAATCACGGCGAGTAGTGTGTAGCCTAGTCACTCTAAGCAAATACTAC
>JAPHTO010000002.1 GCA_026196955.1 Colwellia sp.
AGCAGTTTATTAGCCTTTTATACAAGGCAGAGCTTATGTTTCGTAGTCGCTCTACGCTAATAAGCGATAACGCAGTAGAAATGGCTAATAAACGCTGTCCTTCGGATCCGTTTAAATGCTTCTTGCTCTTTGTTGCGAGGAACTTACATAGAACGACTATGCTACATTCATAGCGCCGCGATCAAAAAGCATTTAATTCGAACAAAATTTAAACATAAAAGATCAACAGTCCCTACTCAACAAAATTAACTATAAGAAGTTAGCAGACTTTTATCAAATTGGTCAGCACTAATAGCTAAGTTATTGTTAGTAATTGTTTCATGTAAAGTATTTAACTCTTGCTCAACCTTAGATAGGGTTAAGGTATTATCATCAAGTTGATAAACAAGCTTTAAGCTTTGATAATAAAATACAAGTATTATCAATGCATTACTATCATTGTTTTTTGCTGCTACTTTGATTTTAGCTAATTTTCTAAAAATACTGTTTTGACATTGTTTTAACTGCCACACATAGTAAACCTCTTTAAAAAAACGGCTCGTTTTTAAACTATGCAAGATTGCCGCACAAGCAAGCAAGGCTAAGATCACGCCTAATAAATTAAATTTAAAGTTGCTTACCCCTTCTTGGCCAAAACCAAGAATGAGTAGTTGCCCAAACACTAAAGATAAAATTAACAAGGTTGCGATGAAGCCGCCGATGATAATATTTAAGTTTTTACGGTAAAGTGGTTTGTCGATATTAATTAACTGCATTAATGAAATTTCCAATAAATATAAATAATAAAGTACTCGCGAGCCTTATTGATGAGTATTTTTACTTTGCGAGATAAGTGTTAAACCTGAGTTTCTTTTTACTGCTTTGGCAACGCCTTGTTGCCATGATCGTTTAGCACTAGCAATAGTTAACAACTTTTTGGCTCGAGTTATACCAGTATAAAGCAATTCCCTACTGAGTAATTGGTTATTACTATTTTTCGGCAAAATCATAGCAACATGCTCAAATTCACTGCCCTGAGTTTTATGTATCGTCATAGCATAAACACGGTCAAATTTTGGTAGACGTGATGGTAACAAACTTTTGTAACATTGCTCAGTCGTTTCAAAAACAGCCATTAACTGATTTTCGCTATTTCGCCATAGTAAACCGATATCACCATTAAACAAACCAAGTTGATAATCATTTTCGCTGATCATAATTGGCATACCATGATAATTCGCTTGCTGACTTTCATGACCTAAATACGCTGTTGAAGGTGACAATAATGTGGTGATCCACTGATTGATAGCATCAACACCAAACTCGCCTTGACGCGTAACACATAACACTCTAAATCTTGCTAATAATTTAAACGCTTCCTCAATATTAGTGCAGCGTGAGATATTGCGATAATATTGTTCAACTAAAGGCGCTAACCAAGTACTAAGCTCACCATCAACTAACGATAATTGCGACGTTGAAAAAGTCGTACTGTCCGTAGTTGCACAAAGTAACTGCCAGCTTTTTTCAACATCACCATTGATAACATTGAAGGCCAACTTACCGATACCCCCTTCGCCATCAAAGCGACGACTTTTCAGTAACAAGCTTAAATGATCGTTAGGTGTATCTGTTTGGTGAATAAATGAATTTTTAAGGGCATTTTTATCTATTTGGCATACATGAGCCAAATAGTCATAATTACTTTGGCTATAACCATGGTGTGGTCTAGGGGCAATATCGGCTAAAACACTCCCAACAGCGACAGAGGGAAGTTGATCAGCATCGCCCAGTAAAATAACCTTAGTATGAGGCTTTAGCGCTCTAAATAAACGAGTCATCATAGGTAAATCAACCATAGATACTTCATCGATTAATAGCACATCACAACTGAGAAGATTTTGTTGGTTATGTCGAAAATTAGGACTGTTAGGAATAACGCCGAGTAACCGATGAATAGTTTGAGCACCGGTTGGTATGGCCGCTAAAATTTGCGGTTCAATGACATCGGAAAAACCTGATATAGCATTAATTATAGATTCAGTAAGCCGCTGAGCCGCTTTACCTGTTGGCGCGACGAGCGCGATTTCAAGAGCATCATCATTCTTACTCGCTAGCATAATTAATGCAGCAAGTAACTTAGTCACCGTATATGTTTTCCCCGTACCAGGACCACCAGCAATAACACTAAAACTTTTATTGATCGCATTAGCGACTGCCAGCTTTTGCCAGTCAATTGCATCTTCTGACGCACCATTTAAAAGCTGTAAAGGAAATAAGGTATCTATACATTGCCCAACGTCATTAATCGCATAACCACTGTCTTGCGCTAACTTTTGTTTAATAAAGCTCTCAAGCTCAGATTCGAAATTATAGTAGCGACGCATATATAGGTTTTGTTGATAGAAAACCAGTAACTTGTCGTTATCTTGAGTTAATTCAAGCTGATTGAGTAACGTTGTTAAGCGGGTATGATCAGGAAAAGTAAAGCCTTGATGACTACACAGCCCTTGTTCATCATAGGCGCATCCCCAGTTCTTATTGGCTATTTCACCAATAGCTAAACAAGTATGCCCTGCTCTTAAATTTGCGCTTAAGGCAATAAAAACATGGGCTAAAACGTCTTTGTTCGTTGCTTCTATCAATAATGCCTGACACATTTCTTTAGCAAAAAAATAATCTATTGCTTCAATATCAGCAAGTTGTTGCTGTGCATAACTAAAGCTGGTCAATATAGATTTTTCATTAGTGTTAACTGTCATGCTACTCCCTCTTCACCTACTGGCTTTATGGGTAACGAAGGTACGCCCGCAAATAAACTATCTAACTGCTCTAACTCTTGGGCTGTTATTTTTCGAAAATACACACCTGCCCCCGTGTGCTCTGGAACATTGGTCATACCGCGTAAATATAAATAATAAATACCGCCAAAATGCGCTTCAGCATTGTAATTTTCCAAAGTAGTCTTTAAGTAACGATGCAAAGCCAAACTATAAATAAGGTATTGTAAGTCATAGTAATTTTTTTCAACATTATCACGCAATGTGGCATGTTGATAATCAGCAAAGCTATTCCCTAAATGGCTAGATTTATAATCGCAAACATAGTATTTGCCTTGATGCTCGAATACTAAATCGATAAAACCATGCATCATGCCTTTTAAAGTGTGATAAGGCGGTAACTGAACAGTATTGACTTGAAAGTGGTTACTGTCGCTTTTAGCTCTTATATCGTTAAAACTATTTCGATGATCGGTTAACAATTTAGATAAACCTTGCATGCTTGCTTGTTTCATCGGGAAATAAAACTCACTTTCTCTGAGCGATTGTGCCATTGCTATATCTGCTAAACAGAAGCTGTCAGTGCTGTTTTCGCCATCATTTTCCCTACTTTTAGCAAGAGCAGTCAATGAGCATAACGGCGTAAGTAAGATTTCATCAAGCCAGGTGACTAAATCATTTTCGGTAAAAGGTGGCGTTAACTCGCCATATTTAACTAACGGCCATTTTATCGACTCTTGCCAATTGGGCTGAGTAAAGTCAGTGTGTTCTAAAATATCATGCAATAAATTACCGCTATGCGCCCCTTTAGCCAGCGAAAAACGCAGCACGTTAGCTAACGTTTGATTTGTTGCGTTTGTTAAGGGATCAGAGCCGGAGTCCCTATCTGGAGTTGATACACCGCCATGGCGTACATTTCTACTTAACGCTGAAAAAGAGCTTAACCACCAGTCACGTTCAATTTTACCGACAAATTTACTGACTTTTACCGCGGGCTTTAACTGAGCGCTTTGTGGCTGTGACGCTTGAATAGCGCTAATATCATCAAGTGAGACTAACGTTAAACCAATAGAGTCCGAGTTTTTATCCGTAAATTGTTGTAATTCTGAGGCAATATCACCACCTGCTTGCCACATTAAGGTTTTACCTAACGGGGATAGATGACTCTTATCAAAAGGCGCAGTTAGCAGGTAGCAATGGCGCTCTGCGCGAGTGATGGCAACATAAAGCAAGCGTATGCTTTCAGCGTAGGCTTCATCCGCCATTGCCGCTTTAGCGTCCTCATCACCATCAAGTGACAAATGCAGTTGCCCTTGCTCATCATGGTATTCAAGGTAGCTAATATTTTGATTGCCAAACTTTAAAGGATCTTTATGTTTACAGGCAAACGGAATGAAAACCACTGGATATTCTAGCCCCTTGGCACCATGTTGAGTAATGATCCGAATAAGATCACCATCACTTTCTAAACGAAGCTCGGCTTCAAGCTCACTATTAATATTATCGAGTTGGCATTGTTGTTCAAACCAGTATAGTAACTCTTCAGGTTGCAAAAACCGCTGACTAGCCGCTTGTAAGATCTCAAATAAATGCAAAATATTAGTTAATGCTCTGTCTTTATTCTGTGTGGGAACTTGAAAGTGTTGGTGCATCAAGTTTATCGCCATGGCAATAAAACCTTGTTGCTGCCATTGTTTTTTATAATCAACAAAAGCAAATTTTAATGCTTGATAGGCAAGTTCATTTTGTTGGAGTTGATGCAATTTAGCCGCATTAAAACCAAGCAAACCGCTTACTAGGGCACTAAGATAGAATCGTTCATTTTCTGGCGACAATATACCTTTTAATAAAGACAATAATTGCTTAGCTTGCTGACAGTGGAACAAGTTTGCCCGATCAGATAAAAAAACGCTCGCTAAACCCGCTTGCTGTAAAGCGTGTTTAATAAATTGGGCTTCACGCGTGTCTCTAACTAAAATAGCAATATCTTGAGGTTGCACTTGTGTACTTTTATCAGTCTTATTAGCAGTAAGTAATTGTGTGATCTCATTAGCACACCAAGTCGCCATTAATGGACATGCATATCCCAGAGCCACCGTTTCTTCACCTGCTTGCTCAAAGTGGACCAATTGCAGTGCCTTGGGAACTTCAAGGTTAGTATCAATAGACTCAGTTGACTGCTTGCCCGCTTTTACCGCTTGATATTCTATACCATAGCCAAAAACAGCATCATCAGCTTGTCCTTCATCACTGATAAAAATTTGATTATAAGCGGTAACCATAGCTGGTGTTGAGCGGTAATTGGTATCCATTAACCAGTGATAATCACAACTATGCCTCGCATTTAAATACGCAAAGATATCACCGCCCCTAAAGCCATAAATGGCTTGTTTAGGATCGCCAATCAAATATAACGCGGCTTTATTTAATTTGGCCTGCTCACTGTAATAAAGCCCTTGTAAAATAGAAAACTGCTGCGGATCGGTATCTTGAAATTCATCCACCAAAGCAACAGGAAACTGCGCGAGTAAGCTAGTAGCAAGAACATTACCACTATGTTGTGGTGATAAGCTTTTTGCGAGAATCGTAATTAGATCATCAAAATCGAGTAAATTTAACTGCGCTTTTTTAGCAATAACTTGCTCGCGCATTTGATAAATACCAGCACGAACTAATTGATACGCATTTGCCCTATTAATATTTTTAGGCAAATTTTTAACTTGCGCTTTAATAGATTTACAACTTGATAAGGCCTGTGCTAATTGTGCCTTATAGGCTTTAGGGTGACGATTACCATTAAGTAAGTAATCAGGCATAGGTAGCTGTAACACCGCGAGCAACGAAGTATCATCATGACAAGATTGAATTTGCACAAGCCAATTAGTTAAGCTCAGCAGCGCTTGGCTGCGTTTTTCTTGCTCTTGCGTATTTTTATGAGCAACAAGCCCTTCTTGTATCAATCCATCATTATCACTGAGCGCTTTACTTGCATGTTTTGCTAGCGCAATAAAGTCAGCCACCAGTGTTTGGCTATTTACGGTATCTAATTCGCTCTGCTGATGAATGGCTTTATTAAAGCTACGAATAAAATGTGTTGGCTGTGGCCAAAATTGAGCGACTAAAGAAAAGTCAGCATCGTTTTGCTTTGCTAACTGACGATACCAATCTTGGCAAGCCTCTAAAACAATTTCAGCACTACTTGTTGATAAGCTAGCATTAAAAGGCAAACCACTTGCAAAAGCATGCTCAGCCAAGGCTCGTTGGCAAAAACCATGAATAGTAAAAATGGCCGCTTCATCTAAAAACAATAATGCCCGTTTAAGTAAAAACTGTACCTTTTCATCACTCACCCGCTCACTTATCGCTTTAAAGTAATCATCTTCTTTACACAAGGTAGACCAGTTATTAAGGGCATCACGGATAAACACATCTATACGGCCACGAAGCTCTTGTGTGGCGTCTTTGGTAAAAGTCATCAACAAAATTTGCTCAACCGTTAATTCACGCTCTAACAACAGGCGTAAATAAATGCGAGTGATATTATAGGTTTTACCCGTTCCGGCACTCGCTTCGATTAAATGTTTTCCTGTTAACGGAATATGGGCTGCATTTAGATTATCTAAGTTCATGTTTTGTTGCCACTTTTAACTTTTTCGACAAGCAAATATGGCGCTTGATAGATACTTTCTATATTAGCTAAATGCTCATTAATATCAGGACACTGTGGCCAAAAATAGTGAAGATAAGGATCATCGGCAAACCCTAAACTTGACTCTGTACCCTGCCAGCATTGCTCAAAGCGCTCTTGGGTCATTTCAATTCGTTTACCTCTCGTTTGCTTGAACACTTGTGCTGCAATATCGCCATTAATCAGTAGTGGTTGTTGCAGGCCTTTAAAATAGGTATTCAGCAAAACATTAAGTTGCTGCTCTGCACTGCCTTGTATGTCGGTTTGTTTGTCAGCATCTTGATTAAGACTGTACTGTTCGCTTTTTTGAGCCTTGGTATTAAAGTAAAAGCCATAAGTGCTACACACTTCACTCAGCATATTATCGTGATAATCCGTTGTGTTTATACGTTGCGTTTGCCAGCACTGAACAATCAAATGATGCAGGTATAAGGTGAATACATCTTTTGCCTTGGCCGTTGACGAGCGATAAAATACGATAGACACACCGTTATGTGTTCGCTTAACAGGTACTTTCGCAGACAACTTCACAAGGTTATTATCAGATAAACTTATTGATACCTGACAATCAATAAGCTCAGGGTTATCAGCCCCTTGATTGATAATCTGCTGTGCAAATTGCTCACTATTATGACGCCATGCATCATAGTTTTCATCCATACTAGGCAGATCAGGAAATTGCCCTGATAACTGGGCAGCATGTAATACCTGCTCAACTGGCTGAGCATTGCTATTTGGCTGCTCACTTTGTAAATAGGCACTGAGCAAGTCCTGTCTTAATAAATAACTATCTAAAGCATTTGCTGTAAAAGGCTCGACATCATCAAGATGATGTGAATTTTCATCAAGATATAAATTAAGCGTTTGCTGTGCGAATACCTTACTTGGATGTTGGAAAAAGCGAATTAACTGACTCGCCATGATTTCACTGACGCTTTCGACTTCCTTAATGACTAAGGGCTGAATAAGATCATTTTCATTCAACTCGCTATCTTGCCCTAACTTAAGCCAGTTAGCATCAAAGCTCGGGTTGATTGTTTTAGCACTTTCTCTGTTATCTGCAGAAGCAACATGATCAGTATATAGATAATTACCTTCACTAAAGGGTTGCATTGGCATTTGACGAATATGACTTTCTTCATTACCGTCACACTGCCAACCGTACCCTTGGCTAAGATAATCCATCAATTCTTTTAATACGATAGAGGGCTGTTTCTCAGTATTATTTTTAATATTACGTCCCTGGTAACTTAAATATAACGCTTGGCGTGCAGAAATGATCGCTTCTAAAAACAGGTATCTATCATCACCTCGACGAGACCTATCTCCTAACCTTGTTTTAGCATGTGACATTAAGTCAAAACCTAAAGGCTGACGTTGTCGAGGATATTCACCATCATTTAATCCCAATACGGCAATGATCTTAAACGGAATACTACGCATTGGCAGCATAGAGCAAAAGGTGACCTGTCCCACCATAAATTGTCTACTTGAGTCACCTTGGCTAAAGTGGCTATTAAGAAAGTCACTGACAATGCTCAGCGAGATCTTTTCATCTAAATGCGCATGTTGACAGTACTCAACTAGGCTTGCGATGGCATTTTCGATGATCACTAAGGCGTTATCAATATCATTGCTTTTATCATGACCAACAGTAATGGCTGATGCATTACTCGTACGAGAAAAGAGTTGTTCAAGCTGTAATAACAAGAAACTTTGCCACTGCTCAGGCGTGCGCTCTTGGCCAAGCTGTAGTGTGAATTGTTGTAACTGCTCTATAAACAACATCAACTGACCAAGTAATATTGCATCATCCCCTTCAACATTGGCTAACAATAACTGCTCTTGATGAATTGAAGGGGTATCTGAATAAGCAAATCCTTGTAATAAACGCGATAAACCTTGTTGCCAAGTAAAGCTATTATTCGCTTTTTCACCTAATATTTGTTGTTTATGCGCTAAATCTAGCCCCCAATGTATACTCGCGTCTTCAAGCCACACGCTAATTTTTTCAATATCTTCATTGGCGATAGCAAACTTATTGGCAATCGCGCTTTGCCTAATAAAGCCAAGTAAATGCGTCACCTGAAAACGCGAATCAGGCAAGGCTAATAAATCAATAAACGCGGCAATAAGGGGATCACTATCTTTAGCACTTCTATCTGCTATTGAACAAGGTAATGGTGGCACTTCATCACCTAAGTTTTGCCAACCACGAGTAAATACCGCATTAACATAGGGTGCGTATTGCTCTATTTGTGGGCACATCACTAATACATCTTTTGGAGTTAATTTTTCTCCATCCGATTGATGAGCCTGATTAAACTGATGCAAAAGGTAGTCATGCAATGCTTGAACTTCTCGCATTGCACTATGACAACTGGTGATAGTAATAGAGTCGTCGATTAGTGATGTATTTTTTGGCGCTGCACAAGTTGCATCTTCAAGGTTTAAGATATCATTTTGTATTTGATGTAAAATGCAGGTGTTATTTGCTTCATTTGCTTCATTTGATTCATTTGATTCAATATTATTTTGCGATCCTGCCTGAACAAAAAGCTCTACATTTACCGTACTATACTCTTGCAACATGGCAAGAAATTCACGACCTTGCTGTCCTAAATTTGCCAACAACGGATTTCCTACAAATAAATGTTCATCGTTAATACCGTCAGACCAGTCGTTTAATTTTTTAAAGGCCTGCTTTTCACTAATAATGTCTCCCCAATACGCAAAGCAAGGATTTAAATGGAAAAAGTTAACATCGATATGCTCACTTAACGCATTTATAAATGCTAGCCAAATTGGTGGCATGGTATTAATAGCAAAAAAACTGATACGTTTAGGTAACAAGTTGGGGCTTTCTGATATTTTTTGTTCAATATTAGCCATGGCGTCACTAAGCAGTTCAACCGGATTATATGGCTGCTGCTTTATTAATAACTGCCATAACTTAGCTTGCCATTTGACTTCATCAGGGAACACGGAATTGAAATCATTGGTAAGTGAATCTAGGTTATTTTGTTGCCAACTGTCTAACCAGACGGGTCTGAAAATTAAATACTGCTCATATAAATCGGCTAACTGCACTGCTAATTGGTAACGTTTTAATGAGGTTGAATTTTCATCTTGCCAATAGCTAGTTACCGGTTCAAAATCGTTATCTTTTATCACCTGCTCGGTGGCAAGTAACGCATAAATCCGCCAAGTTAACACCTCTCTTGAGTATGGTGATTGTTCAATCACCTTATCATCACTAGCCAGCGTTCTTATTAGCTTCCATAGATATTGCGCTGGTAACGCGTAATCGATATTCATGCTAATACCGCGTTCATTGGCTATGGCTAAATTAAGCCAATGCTGCATACCAGCGTTTTGAACAATAATGACCTCTTGATTAAACACACCTAAGGGAGATATTTGAGAAATTTTATTGAGTATCACTAATAAATTTTCCATTTTATTAGCAGGATATAAATTGATCAACGGCTTGCCTTATTCGTCGCTATTTAAAAGTAGCAATAAGCATTATTAGGGTAAATTTAAACACAAGGAAGAAACGAACTCTAGTGAAATAATTGTCAATATGAAAACAATCTAAAACTTAATATTTACTTTATTTTTAAAAACTTAATTACAAAAGTTATATTTATATAAATTATTTTCATCATCATAAAGTAAAACATTTCCCTCAAGTGTAAAACCTAATGCTTTAAGTAAATGATTCGACGCTGCATTGTCAGGCGACGTTATTGCGGCAACAGTCGTTAATCGATGATTAATATTAGCATCCTTTAACACGGCTATTGCAGCCTCCTTAGCATATCCTTTAGAGCAATATTGAGGTAAAAGCGCATAGCCTAAGTCAACAAAATCAAATTCTTCACGCTTCAATAACCCACACATACCAATAAGCACACCTGAATCTTTTAACGTAACAAGGTTCAAACCAAAGCCATATTTGTCATAACTGGATATAGGGCCGTCACTTAGATAAGAAAGTGCATCAGCATGCTCTCTAACCTGCTTATCGCCAATATTTTTAATAAATGAACTATCATTTAACAGCGTTAAAATAAACTCAGCATCACTTAACTGAAAATGCCTTATTAACAAACGATCCGTTTTACTTACAATCATAGAGTACCTTTTGTGCTAAACCTTTGGCCTGACCCATTTATTCAATGGTGAACGAAAAAGCAAAGTGAAATTATCATCAAAAAACTTACAGCTGTTTAACCATAAAGTATTTACAGCCCGTTTTAGGATATCCCTCTTGCACCCATTGAACTTCATAGCCGTGCTTTTTATAAAAAGGCATGGCTTGAAAGTTGAGGGTGTCGAGTAAGCATTTTTTACAGCCACGCTTTTTAGCAGCTGCTTCAATACTTTGTAAAACCTGACAGCCTATGTTGCTACCACGCATGTCCTCTGAAACCCAGAGTGTGTTTAATAACAACCAATCACCAAAGGTTCTAGCTGATGAGCCCGCTATAATATCGCCTGCGTCATTTTTCATTTGAATAGCTAACGGCAGTCTTTCACTTACTTCCCAATTTGCCCAATTAAATTCAGCGATTTTATCATCTAAAAAATCTATCAATGCTTGATCAGGATTTTCTAAAATTTCAATATTCATTAACATTCCTAGTTTTGTGCAATAAAGAGTTAAATGGCGATTAAATAGCACGTGCTAATTTAGCATTTAACAACATGCAAATGGGTATTTACTGTACCAGATTTTTTAAATAGTTTTATCTGTAAAGATAAAAAGACTAGCGGAGAAAACAATACCAATTGCACTAATTTATTGATCAACTTAGAGCTGCATTAGCGAGCTTAGAACAAACAAAATTTGTTAAACATAGTTATTCTATATTTCATTAAT